>CAZZNZ010000054.1:0-5516 GCA_964655875.1 uncultured Gammaproteobacteria bacterium
AATTATATCACGGTGCTTGATAACAGTAATCAACAATTATTATCTTGGTGGAAAAGTATTTTCGTGTTACATCACACTATAAAGCAGAAACAAATTAAGCATATTATTGTAGGGCAAGTGCTACCCCTTGGTACGGTAGCTTACATCTACAGTAAACTTACCGGTATATCTTACAGTGTATTTATTCACGGCATGGATATTACCATTCCGCAGCATTACTGGCGCAAACGTGTTTTGTTACGTTACATTTTACAACAAGCTGAAACTATTAATACTGTATCACGCTATACTACTGAACAAATAAAACCCTTATTAACACCAAAAGATTACAATAAAATACAATTGATTACACCAAAACCACATATTACGCCAGCCATGTTAGCTAGCGAGCAACTTTATGCAAAGCTACCAGAACAGTTTATTTTATCCGTGGGCCGATTAGTAGAGCGTAAAGGATTTGATTACACCATCCAAGCTTTAGCAATGTTACCGCAGCAATACCAACATGTTCATTATGTCATTGCTGGTTCAGGCATCGATAAACCTAGGTTATTCAATTTAGCTAAGCAGTACAATGTAATTGATAGAGTGTGCATTTTAGAACATTTAAACGATTCCGCCATTGCCGTGTTATATCAGAAATGCTTGTTTTTAGTGGCAGCATCACGCGTGTTACCAAATGGTGATTTTGAAGGTTTTGGTATTACAGTATTAGAAGCTAATACTTTTGGTAAACCAGCTATTGTAGGTGAAGGAGGTATGAGTGATACATTAATACCTAACGTTACTGGCTTACTTTTATCTGCGGCTATACCCAAAAATATTGCCAAGGCCATGGAAACATTATTAGCTAATCCATCCTACACTAAACAATTAGGCGAACAAGCTAAGCAGCGAGTGTATGGGTCTTCCAGATGCATTCCGGACTCTCCAATCAACGGTCTTGATACACTTTCATAACTTTCCTGATTATATCAGGTGGTATTTTAGCGATCTGGGTGATTCTACTTTCTCCACTTACTTCCGATTTCAATCTTAATGCGCTCAATTTCTAAGTTGCGTTCAAGTAAGCTGTAAGATTTAAGATCCAGCTGGGTTTCGGATTCAAGTTGTTTAGCTAATTCACGGGCTTTGGCTTCAGCGGCTTCAACATTAATTTCTTTAGCATGTTCAGCTGAATCGGCTAACACGTACACGTTATCATCTACCACTTCAATTACACCACCCGTTACAGCTAGTGGGGAAGTAATCTCACCAGATTTGATGAGTAGCTCACCTGGTGCTAACACGGTTACTAACGCGGTATGTTCCGGTAAAATGGCAATCTGACCCTGTAAAGTAGGTAGCCGCACTTCATCCACCGTTTCTTCAAATACGGTAGCTTCGGGAGTGATTAATTTTAGTTGCAGTTTAGAAGCCATTATTTCACAACTTCGTTAATATCACCCTTCATATAGAAAGCTTGTTCTGGTTTATCGTCATGTTTTCCAGCAATAATTTCCGCAAACCCAGCAATGGTATCAGCTAATTTTACATATTTACCAGGAGCACCAGTGAAGGTTTCGGCTACGAAAAATGGCTGAGAGAGAAAACGTTGAATCTTACGAGCGCGTTGCACAGTAAGCTTATCTTCCTCAGATAATTCATCCATACCCATAATGGCAATAATATCTTGTAAATCTTTATAGCGTTGTAAAATTTTCTGTACATCGCGAGCTACCCGATAATGCTCTTCACCCACAATGTGTGGATCTAAAATCGTCGAAGTAGAATCTAACGGATCTACGGCAGGGTAGATACCTAATTCGGATAGAGACCGGTTTAATACCACAGTAGAATCTAAGTGAGCAAAAGTAGTAGCAGGAGCTGGATCGGTTAAGTCATCGGCTGGAACGTACACGGCTTGTACCGAAGTAATAGAGCCATCTTTGGTAGAGGTAACGCGTTCTTGCAAGGCGCCCATTTCTTGCGCCAGGGTAGGTTGATAACCTACAGCAGATGGAATACGGCCAAGCAGGGCGGACATTTCGGAACCGGCTTGTGTGAAGCGGAAAATATTATCAACGAATAACAACACATCTTGGTGGTTCACATCGCGGAAATGTTCGGCAATGGTTAAACCCGTTAATGCAATACGGGCACGAGCTCCAGGTGGTTCATTCATTTGTCCAAACACCATGGCTAGTTTGTTCATTACGCCAGCATCTTTCATTTCATGATACAAATCGTTGCCTTCACGTACGCGTTCTCCTACACCAGCAAATACCGAGTAACCACCGTGAGCGGTAGCAATGTTGTTAATTAATTCCTGAATCACCACGGTTTTACCTACACCAGCACCACCGAATAAGCCTACTTTGCCACCCTTTACGAACGGACAGATTAAATCGATCACTTTAATACCTGTTTCTAAAATTTCTACTTTAGTGGATTGTTGATCAAATTTTGGAGCGGGTTGGTGAATGGCTTTACGCTCTGCTTTTGCTTCAATCGCAACACCGCCATCGATTACATCTCCAGTCACATTAAAAATACGGCCTAAAGTTGGTTCTCCTACGGGTACAGAAATAGGTTTTCCGGTAGCTACAACTGTCATACCACGTTGTAAGCCATCAGTAGAATCCATAGCAATGGTGCGGACGCTACCAGAACCAAGATGAGCTTCTACTTCCAGTACTAATGGCGCAGCATTGTTTCCACGAGCAACGGTTAACGCATCGTAAATCGCGGGTAAGGTTCCCTCAGCAAACGTTACGTCTACCACTGGGCCAATGATTTGGGAGATTTTTCCTGTTTGGTTCATAATGGGTTCATAATGGTTATTATTTATAGAATTGTTATTCATCACACCTTGCCTGTTGTAGAGATGTACTATTTACGTCTCTACAAGAGGACAGGTGTCATGACACTGCAGCGCTACCTGCCGAAATTTCGGCAATTTCCTGTGTAATGCCTGCCTGGCGCGCTCGGTTAAATGCCAACAACAAGGCATCTGCCATATCTTTGGCGGCATCCGTAGCATTTTTCATAGCCAACATGCGTGAGCTATGTTCAGAAGCATTACTTTCTAATAATGCTTGATATAATTGTACTTCCGCAATTCGAGGTACAAGATAATTTAAAATCATTGTACGATGTGGTTCATACAAATATTGTTTATCCGGTGCCGACATAGCTACATCAAGTTTGGTTTCTGCCAAATTATCTACTGCTTCAGTAATAGTATCTGTTTGAGCGTAAGGGAATAGCGTTTTTAAGGTTGGTATCTGGGAAATAGCGGAACGAAAATCAGTATAACCTAATAATACTTGATCAAATTCACCTTTTTGAAATTGTTCGTAGAGAGCCTGATTCATTTCAATAATGGAAGTAGCTGTTTTGGCAGTATCATCTTTTATATACGCTTCCTGTACTTTAACGCCTAAACTATCTAACATACCCACGCCTTTTTTACCTACACCAATGATGGTGATGATTTCTTCAGGATGTGATTGAACATATTGCACTACTAATTTGATCATGTGGTTATTGAATGATCCACATAAGCCTCGGTTAGAACTGAACACCACAATGGCCGTGCGTAGCTTTGTAGTATCATTGGGAACTGGACGGAGAAAACGATACGCACTGTCGTTAGGCTTTAGCGTAACGCTACTACGTAATCGTTGCATAATTTGCCACATTAAATTGGCATAATTACGTGTAGCAACAACACTAGATATAGCACGACGCATTTTAGCGGCAGCTACCAACTCCATCGCTTTCGTAATTTTTTTAGTATTACGAATCGATTGTAAACGGCTTTTAATTTCGCGAGATTGGGCAGGCATTATTTAGTGAGGTTCATTTTTTTATAATCGGTTACAATACTACGGAGCTGTTCTTCCCAAGCATCATCATACATTTTATCGGTATCAATTTTAGTGAAGAGCTGTGGAGCTTGTTCACTGATATACTGAATTAATCCAGTAGTGAATGATTGAATCTGTTTTACTTCTACATCATCTAATAAACCATTTACAGCAGCATAGATTTGCACTACTTGATGAGCAACTGGTAATGGAGCGTACTGAGGTTGCTTTAACAATTCTTCTAAGCGTTTCCCACGTTCTAATTGTTTTTTGGTAGCTTCATCCAAATCGGAACCGAACTGAGTGAAAGCTTCTAATTCACGGAATTGAGCTAGACCTAAGCGCAAGTTACCAGCCACTTTTTTCATGGCCTTAATTTGAGCGGCGCCACCGACACGAGAAACAGATAAACCAACATTAATAGCTGGACGGAATCCCTTGTTGAACAAGTTAGTTTCTAAATAGATTTGACCATCTGTAATAGAAATAACGTTGGTAGGAATGTAGGCCGACACATCATTAGCCTGAGTTTCAATAATTGGTAGGGCAGTAATAGAGCCGCCACCAAAATCTTTATTTAATTTAGCAGAACGTTCTAATAAACGTGAATGACAATAGAATACATCTCCAGGATAGGCCTCACGTCCGGGAGGTCTACGCAACAACAGTGAGATTTGTCGATAGGCTACAGCGTGTTTAGATAAATCATCGTACACAATTAAAGCATCTTTGCCTTGATCTAAAAAATACTCAGCCATAGCGCAACCAGCGTAGGGCGCCAGATAGCTTAAGGCGGCTGGTTCAGAGGAACTAGCAGATACGACGATGGTGTATTCCATAGCGCCAGCTTTTTCTAGGCGAGCTACTAATTGCGCCACTTTACTTTCTTTTTGGCCAATGGCAACGTAAACACAAGTAATGTTTTGATCTTTTTGGTTTAAAATTGTATCTATTGCTACAGCGGTTTTACCAGTTTGACGATCACCAATAATTAATTCACGTTGACCACGACCTACCGGTGTCATACCATCAATCGATTTAATTCCAGTTTGTAAAGGTTGATTTACACCCTGTCGAGTAATTACACCCGGAGCAATTCGTTCAATTGGATTAGTTTTTGAGGAAACGATAACGCCTTTACCATCTTTTGGGGCACCAAGTGGATTAACTACGCGACCCACCAATGCATCACCAACTGGTACTTCCAAAATTTTACCGAGACTTTTTACTTTCATGCCCTCAGTGATACCGGAAAAATCACCCATTACCATAATACCCACAGTACCTTCTTCTAAGTTTAACACTACCCCCTGCACACCATTATCGAATTCCACCATTTCTGACATGCGAGCAGTGGATAATCCAACGGCTTTCACAATGCCATCACCTGCTTCAATCACGGTGCCGATGGGTTCCGCTTGAATCTCTGTTTTAAATTCGGAAATCTGTTGCTTCAGGTAAGCTACGATTGAATCATTGTTTTCAGCCATAGTGTAATTGTGAGAAATTATTTCGTTAATGAATTAGCCAAAGCCTCTAGTTGGCCGGCCAAAGACAAATTCCAGCGTTGATTAGGAGTTTCAATCAACATACTACCAACCACGGCTGGATCTATGGTGGTAATGGTATGAAGTGTTTGCTTAGGGAAGAGACGGTCTACTTGCT
>CAZZNZ010000055.1:0-5441 GCA_964655875.1 uncultured Gammaproteobacteria bacterium
CAATATTTTAACAGTTGAAGCCAAGTTTCAGGGTGGCACCGGTATTAATATTACGCCACCGCCACCGCCTTATGTAAAACCTGCTGCGGTAAAAACGGCGCAGCGGCGCATGGAATTGGTTGCGCATACTTTAGGGATTACGGGCTATGCTCGGATTGATGCTTTTATGCATACGCAAACGGGCGAGCTAATGATCATTGAAGCGAATACTGTGCCGGCACTTACTCCTGCTACAGTGTTGTATCATCAAGCGTTAGCTGAGCGTGAGCCATTGTACCCTATTCAATTATTAGAAAAGATTTTGTGATTTTTTTCAGTAGTATTCTGCGAGGGGTAGTGATGGATAGTACCAATTGTGCTGTTGGAACGGTTGAAGATGTACTCATACGTATTAGTGCGTCTGCCGAGCAGTTTCCGTGTGTAATGGGGTTAGTGGTACGGTTGTATGCTAGCAATCAAAGCTGTTTTGTGCGTACAAATAACATTGAACAGTGGAGTTTAGGGCAAATAACACTTAATAAAACAGTTGAACGGTGTGAGTCGTTGCCGCAGGATACTAATTTAGTGTACATTCGAAAATCAATTTTAGATAAACAAATTGTAGATTTAGCCGGAGTGCGTGTGGTGCGAGTTAACGATTTACAATTTGGGCAAGTACATAATGTACTATCATTAATTGCTATTGATATTAGTACGTTAGGATTATTGCGCCGATTAGGATTATCTGCCGGTAGAATTACACGTTGGTTTAAATCAGATTTTATTGAATGGAAAAACGTACAAATTGTGGATAATCATTTACAGCTTAATTTAACTGCTAAGGAAGTGATAAAATTACACCCGGCAGATATCGCTAACTTAATTGAAAAACTAAATTTGCATCGTGGTAGTTTATTGCTAGAGTCGCTTGATCAAGATACTGCGGCGAGGGTATTGGAAGAAGTACAGCCGGAAATACAGCAATTATTAGTAAAGCGTTTAGGAGCAGATCGAGCGGCTGGGGTTATGACTAAAATGTCCACGGATGAATTAGTAGATTTAATTAACCTACTACCATCGCATGAAGCTCAAACAATTATTAATCGATTACCTACTAACACAAAAACCCAACGTATTAAAGGGATTTTAGAGTATGATCAAGATACAGCTGGTGGTTTAATGAGTACAGAATATTTAAGTTTAACGCCACAGTGTACGGTACAAGATGCCATTCAAGAAATCCAGCGAGTTTCAGAGCAGTATCGTTCGATTCAATTTATTTATATTATTGATGCAGCCGGTGTATTTCAAGGAGTAGTATCATTACGTAGTTTAATTGTGGCAAATACACAGGATGGTTTGGCTCAAATTATGAAAACGCCCGATAGTACAGCAACAGTAATGATAGATCAAAGTATTACGGAAGTTGCAGAAATTATGACTAAATATAATTTAATGTCAGTAGCCGTGCTAGATACAACTAGTAAGCTACAAGGGGTAATAACGGTAGATGATATTATGCGCCATTTCTTACCTCATGCCTAATATGTCGTTAAAACAGCGCTGGCAACAATTTAAGCCAAGAGCCATTTTTTTCTTAAGTGTAATTGGACCTGGTATTATTGCGGCGAATGCCGATAATGATGCCGGTGGTATTAGTACGTATTCTATTGTAGGAGCACATTTTGGCACCAGTATGTTGTGGGTATTGTTGTTGATTACATTTTCGTTGGCGATTACACAGGAAATGGGGGTGCGAATTGGTTTGGTAACGCGGCAAGGATTAGGCGGTGTAATTCGTGAATACTTTGGTGTACGTTGGACCGTGTTTGCTATGGCTACATTGTTGTTGGCAAATTTAGGTACCATGACGGCTGAGTTTGCCGGTATTGCAGCTGCGTTTGAAATTGCACACATTGCCAAATATATTTCTGTACCGCTAGCAGCAGGGATTATTTGGTTCATTTTGTATAAAGGCTCATTTAGCGTTACGCAAAAAATCTTTTTAATTTTTTCCGCATTTTACATTGTTTACATTATTAATGGCTTTTTAGTACGACCAGATTTTGTGCAAGCAGCGCACGATTTAGTGGTGCCGCAAGTACAGTGGTCGAGTAATTTTCTTATTACGTTGATTGCTTTAATTGGTACCACTATTACTCCGTGGGGACAGTTTTTTATCCAATCATATGTGGTGGATAAACGACTAGATGAAAAACATTATCGAGCTGAAAAAGCGGAAGTATATCTAGGCGCGTTTATTACCAATATTGTGAGTTTCTTTATTATTATTAGCACGGCCGCTACTTTACATCGTTATGGTATTGATATTACCGATGCCAAAAATGCTGCCATGGCATTACAACCCCTAGTAGGAGATTTTGCGCAATGGCTTTTTGCGTTCGGCTTATTTAGTGCTTCAATGTTAGGGGCGTTTATTTTGCCAGTGGCTACGGCTTATGCTATTTGTGAAGCCTTTGGTTGGGAATACGGATTTAATACTAAATGGGAAAACGGTAAATTTTTTTATAGCATCATTTTAATAAGCATTATTTTACCAGCAGTTTTAGTATTGATACCCGGATTGCCATTGGTGAAAGTAATGTTAGTTTCACAGGATATGAATGGTATTTTATTGCCGGTAATTTTGATTTTTGTCATGAAAATTGTGAATAATTCAGAAATTATGGGCAAGCATACTAATAAATTTATAGGAAATAGCATTACTTGTGCTACGATTTTAGGATTAATTGGAGCAACGATCATTCTGGTAGTCACATCACTATTTTAGCACTCTTGACTGGAGAGTGCTAATGTTTTATTATTAAGCTATGGTAGCTTTAAATGAACGAAAAAGTTCTTTACTTAGCAAAATAATCGAAGATTATATTGCTACAGCCAAGCCGGTGAGCTCTAAAGTTCTTGTGGAAAAGTATGGACTAGATTGGTCTTCTGCTACTATCCGTAATGAAATGCAAGAATTGGAAGAGTTGGGATATATTGTTCAGCCACATACTTCAGCTGGTCGTATTCCTACGGAGTTGGGTTACCGTTATTACATTGCTCATTTTATGAATACGCAACAAATGTTACAACAGCGTTTACGTTTAGCTCTAGATCAGCTAGCGCAAACAGTGGATAATACCGATCCAGAACGCTTTATGAAGTTGTTAGCTAAAGGGATTGCGGAGCTAGCTAACGAAGCTGTGTTAGTAAGTGTTTCGCCCGATCATTTCTATTACACGGGTATTAGTAATATGTTTCAAAAGCCAGAATTTCACGATGTAGAGGTGATGTATTCATTATCTGAGCTAGTGGATCATTTTGATGATGCTATGCCTGGATTAATTCGCCGGGTGATGCCACAACAAATTACTATTTTAGTAGGCGAAGATAACCCTATTAGTTCTAATTGTAGCGCTGTTAGCACTGGCTATGGTCAAGGGGTCATTGTGATTCTTGGTCCAATGCGTATGAATTATCAATCAAATTATCAGTTGTTGAAATACGCTCAAACTTTATTAACTAACTAAAACCTTGATTAACATGATTATGTCTGACGATACATTATCCATGCATCCCCACACTTCAAACAACTCTAACACTTCTGATACATCTCATAAGACTGCTATAGACAAAATGACAGAAGAAGAGTTATTGCAAAAGGTGTTGGAATATAAAGCCTTAGCCCAACGCGCTACTGCTGATTACCGTAATTTGCAGCGCGAAACTGAACAGCGTCTGAAAGATATGCGTCAGTATGCTTCAGCAGGAGTGATTACTGAATTGTGTCCGTTAGTGGATTATTTTAACAGTGCTTTTGCAGCGGTGCCAGAAGCGGAACAACAATCTAGTTGGCTACAAGGCATGCGCCATATTCAAGCGTATCTTATGAGTATTTTGAAAAATCACAATGTTGAATTAATTGAACAAACAGGTATTCCGTTTGATGCCAATCAGCATGAAACTGTAGGTGAGGAAGCTAGTGATCAGCCGGACCACTCAGTGGTGAAGATTAGTCAACCTGGGTTTACTCTCAACGGCAAGGTAATTCGTCCCGCTAAAGTAATTGTAGCTACCGATAAAAATTCAAAACCAAAGCAAAAAAATGAAAACAATGTCGTTAGTGTAGAGACGTAATGCGTTGTGTTTCTACCCAACGTGACATATCAATAGTATTAACAAATTAATAATCAATTATATGCGTATCGTAAAATGGTCTCCAATGTTTCCTCAGATGATGCCGCGTGATTTCGACAACATGTTTGCCGATTTTGGCGGAGATATTTCACCAGCTGTGGATGTTTATGAAAAAGATAATACTGTGATTGTTGAAGCGCCGTTGCCAGGCATTCATCCCGATCAAGTACAAGTGGCGGTAGAAAATGATGTGTTATCTATTGAAGGTAGTATGGAAAAATCTACTGAAGTAGACGATAAAGAGTACTATCGCAAAGAAGTGCGTACTGGTTCGTTTCATCGTGCCGTGGCTTTACCTTCCAGTGTAGATGGTGATAAAGCGGTAGCTGAATATAAAAATGGTATTTTGAAAGTAACCATTCCAAAAATGGCGCAAGCAGTAAAGAAAACAATTAAAATAGCTAATAAAGATTAGAACATAATTTATGGGAAAGATTATTGGAATCGATTTAGGAACAACCAATTCGTGCGTTGCTGTGATGGAAGGTGGTCAACCGAAAGTATTGGAAAATGCTGAAGGGTTGCGCACTACGCCATCAGTGATTGCTTTGTCTAAAACTGGCGAACGGTTAGTGGGTCAAGCCGCTAAACGTCAAGCTGTTACGAACGCTAAGAACACCATTTTTTCGGCCAAGCGGTTAATTGGTCGTCGTTTTGAAGAGGATTCGGTGCAACATGATCTAAAAATGTTACCGTATGATGTACAAACAGCTGATGCTGGTGTGCAAGTCAAAATGGGTGATAAGCAATATTATCCGCAAGAAATTTCGGCTATGGTGCTAAGTAAATTAAAATCCGATGCCGAGTTGCGCTTGGGAGAGCCCGTTACTGAAGCGGTAATTACGGTGCCGGCTTATTTTGATGATTCGCAACGTAAAGCCACCGAGGAAGCCGGTAAAATTGCCGGTTTAACCGTAAGACGGATTATTAACGAACCCACTGCCGCTGCTTTGGCGTACGGTTTCGATAAAAAGGCCGATGAAAAAATTGCAGTCTACGATTTAGGTGGAGGCACGTTTGATATTTCGGTACTGGAAGTAGGTAATGATACGGTAGAAGTGAAAGCGACTAATGGTGATACTCATTTAGGCGGCGATGATTTTGATCAACGCATTATTCAATGGTTAATTGCCGAGTTTAAAAAACAAGAAGGTATTGATTTATCAAACGATGCTTTAGCCTTACAACGCTTAAAAGAAGCTGCTGAAAAGGCTAAGATTGAATTATCTTCTGCTCAAGAAACGGAAATTAATCAGCCGTTT
>CAZZNZ010000056.1:0-5408 GCA_964655875.1 uncultured Gammaproteobacteria bacterium
TATTCGGTTTTATTCAGGTGAAGAACAAAATGATTCCGCGTTTGCACAAGCACTAGCCGAGTTAGGAGACGTGTATGTCAATGATGCGTTCGGCACAGCGCATCGGGCACATGCTTCTACAGTTGGTGTAGCACAATTGTTGCCTCATGCGGCGGGATTATTGATGCAGCGTGAAGTGGATGCGTTATCCAAAGTGCTGCAACAACCCCAACATCCCGTAGTGGCTATCATTGGTGGTGCCAAAATTTCTACGAAGATGCAACTAATCAAAAATTTATTGCCAAAGGTAGACCATTTATTATTAGGTGGTGCTTTGGCCAATACGGTTTTACTTGCGCAAAATCATAAAATTGGCAAGTCACTAGTGGAAGCAGAATTAGCAACAACAGTGAAAGATTTACTCTCAAACAAGTTGCATATTCCGGTAGATGTAGCAGTAGCTAAAGAAGTAAAAGATCAGGCGCTAATTCGAGTTGTAGCAGTGGGTCAAGTAGAACCAGATGATTATATTGTGGATATTGGACCTGATACTGTAAAATTATATCAAGAGGTATTAGCTGATGCCAAAACTATTTTATGGAATGGCCCAATGGGTGTATTTGAAATGGCGTCGTTTGCTATGGGCACATTTCAATTAGCCAAAGCAGTGGCTAGTAGCCAGGCATATTCTGTACTAGGCGGTGGAGAAACGATTAGTGCTATTAATCAGTTAGGACTGGAAGATCATATCTCTTTTGTATCTACCGGAGGAGGGGCTATGCTAGAATTTTTGGAAGGTAAAGATTTGCCAGGCATTGCAGTATTGTTCTGATACATAAAATTCTATACGTATAGATGTGTTATAATATGTCTCTAATTAGTTAATAATAATTAATTTATTACCAATGGCAAATCTTATTCAATCTATCATTGCGCGGGAAATTCTAGATTCACGCGGTAATCCCACAATAGCAGTTCGTGTGACATTACAAAATGGCTTATCAGCTGAAGCTATGGTACCATCCGGTGCTTCCACGGGTAAGCATGAAGCGTTAGAATTACGCGACCATAATGCGAAACGGTATAACGGTAAAGGAGTACTTCAGGCGGTAAAAAATGTTCATCAGAGTATTGCCAAAAAACTGATTGGTAAAAATGTTTTACAGCTGCAACAGTTGGATGATACGATGTTGCAATTAGACGGCACTAGTAATAAAGCTAAATTGGGCGCCAACGCTATTTTAGGAGTATCGTTAGCGGCAGCTCAAGTTGGTGCGTTAGCTACTAAACAACCGTTCTATCGGTATTTACGAGAAGTGTATCATTTAGCGCAAACTACGTGGCGATTACCTTATCCAATGATGAACATTTTAAATGGCGGCGCTCATGCTGATAATGGGTTAGCGTTTCAAGAGTTTATGATTGTACCGCAAGCTAAACAGTTTGCGGAACGTATGCGGCAGGGAGCTGAAGTGTTCCATGCTCTAAAGAGCTATTTGAATAAACATAAATTATCTACTGGTGTAGGTGACGAAGGTGGTTTTGCTCCAGCTGTAAAGAATACACAACAAGCTTTAACTGCCATTAGCGTAGCTATTAAACAAGCGGGATATGTATTAGGTAAAGATATGAAATTAGCGCTCGATGCCGCCTCGTCTGAATTTTACGATGCTAAGCGTAATCGCTATCAAGTAGACGGTAAACAGTTCACTGGTAACAAGCTAAACCAAGCCTATGCTAGTTGGGCGAAACGATATCATATTATTTCAATTGAGGATGGCATGGCCGAAGATGATTGGCAAAATTGGCAACTGCATACGGCCAAATTAGGTGAAACTGTGCAATTGGTAGGGGATGATTGATTTGTTACAAATGTGGAACGGTTACAAGCGGGAATTGACAAGCAAATCGCTAACGCCATTTTAATTAAGGTGAATCAAATTGGCACATTATCGGAAACCATTGCTGCCATTCAATTAGCTCAACATCATCACTATAATGTGATTGTGTCACATCGATCTGGCGAAACGGAAGACACTACAATTGCGGATTTAGCAGTGGCAGTGAATGCCGATTATATTAAAACTGGATCACTGTCTCGCAGTGAACGGATTGCTAAGTATAATCGGTTGTTAGCGATTGCAGCCGAACTAAAAAAATAAAAATTTAGGCAGCTTTAGCGTTGTAATAGCTAGCATTGTTAGTCGCTGTAGCAGTGTTGGTAGAATAATTAAGTAAATCACGCTCGGCAATTTTTGGTCCGCCAAACTTAATCCAATGAATTGTGTCTTGAGAAAAATTTTTTTCAATAATTTGAAATTCTTCGGAAGTAATGATATAGCAAGGTTTACTAGTATCAAGACGTTGATTATTTAAAGTTAAACCGATAGCAATACCGCCTTCATAAGTAGGTTGCATTTCAATTCTATATAATGTTTCACGATGATCATTAATAAACTTTTTTACTCCATCATTTAATAACTTAGCATCAACGCTATTACCAAGAGTTATTTTTAGTAGAGTATCTTTAATATTTTTTCTGGCTTTTTGGTCTGTATCCGAGTTAATTTCCATAGCTACTACTCCAGCTACTCCAGCTACACCAGCATTGTTAGAAGGAGTATTTTGTACGTTATCATCATAATCATCGCTACTACCACTATCATCAAAGGTACCGTGTTCTTGCATAACCGTAACGGTTTCAACAGGTGGTGATTGAGTAGCTAAATCGGCTGTCTGCTGAGTGAAAGCGTCCTGAGAATAGTGTTTAGCTTGTTCAATTAAATTATCTAGTATCTCCAATACCGCCGTTGGTAAAGTAGTGGCAGCGTCTGGGGCATTGAATAGCTTCGTTAATTGGTTATTTACAGTTTGTAACACTATTTCTGGTACGCGAGCTCTAGTTTCTACTAGTATTTGCACACGTTGTGTTATAGCAGCTTGATGTTCGGCTACGAAGCTAGTGTCTAGTATAGCTTGTATATTAGCAGCAAATTGTTCTGAGGCATTTAGTTGATTAGCCGTTGTTTCCATAGGAGTTGCTACATGTTCTGTACGCAAAGCTTGTTCTAAGGCTAGCAACCTTTCCATGGCCATGCCAATCTTTGCATTAGCATCAGTAAACACTGCCCTACATTCTGCTAAAGTTTTCTGGATACTTTCATTATCTATTGCTAGTTGAGCTGTAGCGTTCTCAATGTTTATCCAAGCGGCATTAAGAGTATCAAGATTTAATTCATCTTTTAACGGATGTTCTAAAGTAGAGTGTAACGCATGAATAGCTTCATAAATGAGTTCTAAACTATCCAAAGTACCCTCTTGTAGATGCTCGGCAGGCTCATTCACACGGTCTAAATTGTGTTCTACCTGTGGATGTTGATGATTATTAAGCATAAATTAAAATGCGGAAATTATTTTTTTAATGTCAGAAATTTTTTTTTCATCAATACTATCTACAGTATTAGATAGAGTTTGTAATTTATGATTTTGAGCTTGTTGAATGATTTGTAAAGCTTCAAGATAGGCTGTTTTTAGTAGTTGTATTTTTTCAGTCTTACTGAGTTTTTGCAAGGCAAGGGGATGAATAGGTCGATCTAAAATCATGGTTGAATTGTATCAAAAAAAAGGGCTTTTGTCAATGTAAAAAATTTGTTATACTACACTCTATGCCACATGTTTTAGCTATTCTGGATGGTTGGGGAATTGCGCCAGCTAGCAAGGGTAATGCTATTAGTCTAGCTCATACTCCAGCCTTTGATTACCTTTGGAAACGTTTTCCACATACACAATTAACAGCATCGGGTACAGCAGTGGGTTTGCCTGCTGGGCGTGATGGTAATTCTGAAGCGGGGCATATGAATATTGGTGCTGGGCGAGTAGTTCCACAAGATGCTGTACTCATTAATCAGCATATTGCGGACGGAACTTTTTTTAAAAATCCAGCATTGCTAGAAGCATTGCAGTATACCAGAACACATCATAGCAAGTTGCATATGATGGGACTATTAACCAACCGCATGAGCGCCCATGCTTATCAAGATCATCTAGAGGCACTATTACAGTTATGTCAACAACAACAGATACGGCCGTATCTACATTTATTTACCGATGGTAGAGATGCTCCGCCATATGCCGCCGTAAAATTTTTAAAACGCATCCAAGATCGATTTGACATTAGTGAGCGTATTGCAACTATTATGGGACGATATTATGCGATGGATCGCAATAAACGTTGGGAGTATACAGCGGCTGCTTACCACGCGCTGGTATTAGGTAAAGCGGAACGAGCTAGTTCTGCCGAAGAAGCCATTATGCGTTCGTATAATCGTGGTGAAAGTGATGAATTTATTAAACCCCATGTTATGAATCGGACTGGGTTAATTCAGGCACATGATGCTGTGATTTTTTTTAATTTGCGATCGGATCGAGCTCGCCAAATTACGAAACCGTTTGTGCAAAATGATTTTAATGCTCGTAACCCCCAAGCGTTTAAACGACAGCGGGTATTATCACAGCTTAAATTTATTACCATGACAGATTTTGGTCCAGATTTAGACCACGTGTTATCTGCTTTTCCGGCGCCGGATATTATTGATACGCTACCTAAAGTTTTAAGTCCACTACGCCAACTGTATATCGCAGAAAGCGAGAAGTATGCTCACGTTACATATTTTTTAAATGGTGGCTATGATCATCCTGTAAACGGTGAACAATGGTTTAAAGTGCCGTCACCAAGCAATCCAGATTATAGTAAAAATCCTGGAATGAGCGCGGGTAAAATTACCACACAAGTTATTCAAGCGATTCGACAGAATAAATACGATGTGATTGTAATTAATTATGCCAATGCCGATATGTTGGGCCACACGGGTAATATTCGCGCTACAATTAAAGGGGTAGAAGTGCTAGATCAACAATTAGGCCGATTATGGAGTGTAGTACAGCAGGTAGGTGGTACTTTAATGATTACAGCGGATCATGGCAATGCTGAAGAGATGTTGAATGCAGTGACGGGTGAAATGGATACAGAACATTCAACTAATCCCGTGCCATTTATTATCACTCAGCCAAAACTTCAATTAGCCAAAACAGGTAAATTATCTAATGTGGCACCAACGTTATTAACAATATTACAAATTTCTAAATCTAAATTAATGACTAGCAAATCATTATGTTAAGCGAAGGCCTGCCTTTAGTGTTAATTGTGTGTGATGGGTTAGGTGTAGCGGCTCCATTGCGAGGGAATGCTGTTGCGCAGGCAAGTAAACCAAACATGGATTATTTTGTGCGTACGTATCCCGTGGTAACGTTACAAGCTTCTGGAGAAGTAGTGGGCTTACCATGGCGAGAAATGGGGAATTCTGAGGTAGGCCACATGAATATTGGTGGAGGAAAAATTGTTTACCAAAATTTACCGCTTATTAATAAAG
>CAZZNZ010000057.1:0-5173 GCA_964655875.1 uncultured Gammaproteobacteria bacterium
CAGTCAACTTGATAAATCTGAACAAACCTTATTCGCATTTTCACAAAAACATCTCCGCCAAAATTTTACGCCCATTTCTAGCATCTTAGCGGATGCCTTTGATCGATTAGATGAAATTCACAAAGATGCCGGAAAACTACGTGGTGTTAGTACTGGCTATCTGGATCTAGATCATAAACTAGGTGGTTTACAGAAATCTGATCTCATTATTATTGCAGCGCGTCCCTCCATGGGAAAAACTTCATTAGTGCTAGATATCGCTCGCCAGGTGGCTGTGCAAGAACGCACCTCTGTTGGCTTATTTAGCTTAGAAATGAGTAAAGATCAATTAGTTGATCGATTGTTATGCGCTCAAGCTGGTGTGGATTTATGGAAAATGCGTACCGGGAAATTATCCGATGCTCCCGGACATGATGATTTTCCCCGCATTGGCCAAGCTATGGGCGTGCTATCAGAAGCTCCTATTTATATTGATGATACAGCCACTACTAACATTATGGAAATTCGCACTAAAGCCAGGCGCTTACAAATTGAGCATGGTCTTGGTTTAATTGTGATTGATTATTTACAGTTACTAGAGAGTCGTACCAATAGTGAAAATCGAGTACAAGAAATTGCTGAAATCTCTCGATCATTAAAAGGTTTGGCTCGTGAATTAAAAGTGCCAGTAATTGCATTGTCACAGCTATCCCGAGCTGTAGAAGCCCAAAATGTACCAATTCCTAAATTAGCTCATTTGCGAGAATCTGGATCCATTGAACAAGATGCTGACGTGGTAATGTTTATTTATCGTGAAGATTATTATAAACCAGACACCGATCGCAAAAATATTGCTGATCTTATTATCGCTAAACATCGGAATGGACCAACCGGGAGAATTGAGCTATACTTTGATATAGAAAAAGCTAGTTTTAAAAACTTGCAAAAATCTAATTTTAGTAATCCCTCTCCTAGTTTTGAATAAATATGTCATCAATGCTATCTAAGTTAAAACAGTTTAAAGATTTACGCAGCCAAGCCAAGCAGGCTCAAAATATTTTATCACAACAAACCGTACACGCTTCCGGAGCCAGTGGAAGAATTAATATTGTAATGGATGGTAGTCAAAAAATTATGTCTCTAGATATTGATGCTGCTTTATTATCTGCAGATAATAAACATAAAATTGAAAAAGGCATAATTGAGGCCGTTGAAAATGCTACCAAAGAGATTCAAAAAGTGATTGCCAAAAAAATTCAATCTGGTGAAATGAAGATGCCAGATTTATCTAGTCTACAATAATGCCGCGCTATCTTGAGCCGATTGAACAGCTATTGCAGTCATTCACACAATTGCCAGGCGTGGGTCGCAAAACTGCTGAACGATATGTGTTTTTTTTATTAAAACAACCTCAAACAGTAGTTAAACAATTTGGCGAACAGCTACTTAGTGCCACAACAACGGTTCGATTATGCCAACAATGTTATAACTTCTCAATCACCGAGCGGTGTACAATTTGTAGCGATAGTAATCGTGATACTAGTTTAGTTTGCGTTGTGGCCGATAGTTCAAATGTATTTGCCTTAGAACAAACCGAGGCTTGGCCTGGAGTGTATCATGTACTAGGTGGCACTGTTAATCAACTTGAAGGGATTGGGCCAAGTCAATTACGTTTATCGGAATTAGTGGAACGTGTCAAAATAAGCTCTATAGAAGAGATCACCATTGCCACAAACCCGGATAGCGCTGGAGAAACTACAGCCTTGTACGTAATTGAAGCGCTTAAACCTTATCCTGTAAAAATTACCCGATTAGCACGTGGTTTGCCTAGTGGTGCCGATATTGAATATGCCGATGATGTAACATTAGGAAATGCATTACGAGAACGAACAACAATCTAGTATCTCTACTTTTATCCTACCCCCTTCCTGTTGAATAGAAGAAAAGGGAGGATAATAAGATAAAAGTGTTATCCGATTTTCTCTATCTGTATTTCTGTAAACTGTTGACGATGACCAGCGCTACGACGATAATGTACTTTCTGTTTAAATTTTACTAACCGAACTTTTTTAGCTCGACCTTGCTTTATAATTTTGGCCGTTACTACACCGCCAGAAACTAATGGACTGCCAAAATTAGCCTTATTGCCATCGACATCACCAATAAATAGCACTTGATCCAGTTTAACGCTATCGCCTTCTTTTCCGGATAGTTTTTCAATTTTTAGTTTGGTATGTTCAGTAACAACGTACTGTTTACCACCCGTTTGAACCACTGCAATCATAAGGAAAATAGTTACTCTATTAATAGCCGTATAGTAGCGGATTACTTAATCGACGTCAACTGTTTAATGTTCTAGCTTGTTGATATACCCAATACAACAATATTACCGAAATCAGCCATAATATACCCAAAATAACTAATTTAGTAATTCCAGAAAACCATAGCGTACTTAAACCAAATAACAATGTAGTTAAATAATACGCTAAAGCAATGCTACGATCAGACATGCCTAATAAACGCAATTGATAGTGCAAATGTAGCGTATCGCCAGCAAATGGTGAGGTATGTTCAATGTATACGCGCCGAATGACAACCCACATCACATCAATCATTGGCAAGCCTAAAATGAATAACGTAGTAGCAATTTTACCACCAGATACAATTGCTAAAATCCCCAACATAAACCCAGTAAGTAAAGCCCCGCCTTCCCCTAAATAAATTTTCGCAGGTGAAAAATTCCAAACAAGAAAACCAGCTGCCGATCCCGCTAACACTAGAGCAATTGTACCCGTTTCTGGTTGGCCAATAGTTGGCGAAATACTTAATAAAAAAATCACTATCCCGCCAATCACTGTAATGCCTGGCACCAAACCATCTAGACCATCTAGTAACTTGGTAGTATACATCGTAATTAATAACCAGCCGATCGTAAATAGATCTGCCAAGATAGTAATGTAATATGGTAAATTATGCCAACGCAATAACTCAATTTTCCAATAATCTAAACGTAAAATTCCGCCAAATGGATTAGTAATATAATTGGTACCGATACCTACAGCCACCACAATAATACTAGCTAAGACTGGAAAAATAATCTGTTGGCGTGGCAATAAACCATACACATCATCTAATGTGCCACCTACCATCAGTAATCCACCGGCTAAAATAATTCCCAGCAATTGTTTGGATAATAAATAACCAGTAGTCAGATTAGGCCATAGCCATAATATCATTATTACAACGGTAAGATAGATTGCCCAACCACCTAATAATGGTACTGGCTGGATCTGTTGTTTGCGCTGCGGTTGTTGATGAGGGTCATCTACAATCTGCCAACGACGCGCTAAATACATCACCACTAGGCTAAAGCCCGCTGCCATTACTCCAGCAATACAGAACCACAACCAGTAGTTCATGTTCGCTTTGGTAGACTATCTAAGTAGGTTTGTAAAATAAACTGAGCAGCCACTTGATCTTGTTTATGTTTCTGATGTGGTGCAGCTTGAAGTGCACGATCGGCCATTTGTGAAGTATAACGTTCATCTACAGTTTGTACCGGTATCGTAATATGATTGCGTAATTTTTCAATAAAGCGCTCTACTTCAACTGTAGTTTTGGTAGGTTGACTTGATAAATTCATTGGCAGACCAACTACTACACGTGCAATCTCTTCTAAATTAACAATGACTTTAATTTTAGCAATCACATTGTTTTGGCTAATGCCATGTAATACGCCTTTGCCTACAGCTACTCGCAGTTCAGTATCACCTAAGGCTAACCCAACCTTAGCCATGCCATAATCTATACCTAGAACTTTCATACCCAACCAGCTTAATAGATTATTGACTATCCGGCAATACGGTGAGCATGTCATTACCAGTTGCGGTAATAAGAAATGTGTGCTCAAAATGTGCGCTCAGCGATCCGTCTTTAGTAACAACCCTCCAGCCATCGCCTTCAAACTGTACGCCTGGGCGCCCCACATTCACCATTGGCTCCACAGCAATTGCCATGCCAATCTGTAATTCTAGCCCCGTATGCGCTTTGCCAAAATTAGGAACAGCCGGCTCTTCATGCAATTCCGTACCAATGCCATGACCAACTAAATCACGCACTACGGATAAGCTTTCACTCTCCACGTAGGTTTGAATAGCGTAGCCAATATCACCTATAGTATTGCCTGGTCGCAGCACTGCACGAGCTTTTTCATATAATGCAGTACGAGTAACATTAATTAAATGTTGTGCTTGTGGCGTGATTACACCTACTGGCACGGTAATCGCTGCGTCTAAATACATACCTTGATAAATTAAACCGATGTCTATACTAAGAATATCTCCATTATTTAAACGACGTCGGGTGGGTGGACAATGCACTACTTCATTATTTACTGAAGTACACAATACATTAGCATACCCTTTATATCCTTTAAAAGCAGGTATTGCTCCGACCGATCGAATCAATTGATCAGCGCTGCGTTCTAATTCAATTAAGCGGACCTGCGGTTGAACTTGTTGAGATAGTCGCAATAAAACCTCGCCCAACAGTTTACCACCCGTACGCAGAGCGGCTTGTTCTGTAGCTGTTTTAATTAAAACCATAGCTACTGCTGAAAAATAGATTGGAGAACTTGACACACCTGATTGATGGATTGTTCGCCATTAATAGTATGTACTACCAATTTGGGTTGATAATGTTGTAATACAGGTTCAGTTTCTGCCCGATAAATATCTAACCGTTTAGTTAGAGCGATTGGTGTATCATCTTCTCGCTGCGTTAAAACCGAACCATCAATATCACACACATTCACTTGTTTAGGTGGATTATACACCAGATGATAGACATGTCCTTCGGCAGTGCAAGTGCGACGCTCACTAATTCGTCGAATCGCTTCTGTATCAGAAATAGGAATATGTAATAAATGTGTAATAGTTGTAACCCGATCTAATGCTTCTGCTTGTTTTAAATTACGTGGAAATCCGTCTAAAATAAACCCGGCGGACGCATCCGACTGCTGTAAACGTTCAGCAATCATTTGATTAGTTACCTCATCCGGCACAAGCTGTCCCTGATTAATATACTGTTTTGCTAATTGTCCTAACGCCGTATTATCTTTTATGTGCGCTCGAAAAATATTACCAGTCACCACCAATGGTAATTTCAACCACTCACTTAATTTAGTGCCTTGTGT
>CAZZNZ010000058.1:0-5118 GCA_964655875.1 uncultured Gammaproteobacteria bacterium
ATATTTGGGGTAGGTTTTAAATAAGGTTTCGGCGGGGCGGGATAATATTTTAATATCACCATACCCCCAATCGTGAAATAGTTTTTTCATCCGTTCCCGGCGCGCAGCGGATAAATCATTAGCCATTAGTTGATTAGGTTGGTTGAGTCGTTCAACAATAGCTAACGCTTTACCGCCCGGGGCAGCACAGGCGTCTAAGATGGTATCACCTGGTTGAGGAGCCAGTGCTTGTACGGGCAGTAGGGAAGCGGCGTTTAAAAAATAGATCTGCTCGCTATTTTTAGGATTCACCAGCTTAGTGGGCTTAGATTCATATTCCAAAGCTTTTTGGAGGGATGCAAAACTTTGCGTTGGGAAATAACGCTGTAAAATGTTGATGTAATATTCAGCATCCTCTCCTCTTCTGAAGGGAGGGGGGAGAACATCCAACAAAAATCCATATCCCCTCCTTTGCAGTGGTTGGCCCGCTGAAAAAATCTCGACCCTATGCCGAGACATTTTTCTAAACGTGCACCACTGCTAAAAAGTGCGATACCATTATACGAATCAATTTTATTGTGTCAACACAAAAGTTGTGATAAAGTCAAGCCGCTATGAAATATCGCTTAGCTATTCTCACCACCACCATTAATCCCAGCACCATTCGTGCGATGTTAAACTCAGCTCAAGCCGAAACTAAGCGCTTAAAATCTGAAATTATTGTGACCAAAAAAACGCTCGGCTGCTTAGATATGCCTGTAATGGCTAAATATTTGTTCAAGCAAGATAATGTTGATGGGTTAGTGGTACTAGGTGCTGTAGCCAAAGGCGATACGCAACACGATGAGCTCGTGGTAAATGTAATGACCAACCACATTATGGGGTTATCTCTTCAGTACAATAAACCAGTCAGTTTTGGCGTAATTGGCCCAGGCGCCACTAAAGCCATGTTTAAAAATCGAGCCGATGAATATGCTCGGCGAGCGGTACAAGCGGTGGTGCAAAACTTAAAATCCCTCTCCTAGCTAAGAGAGGGATCATTAAGTGTTGTTATAAATTGGTGAGATCGTATTTCTTACCAGCTTTATCCCACTTAGCCAAAGTGCGTAACCCCTGAGCGGAAATAGTAACGCGCACAAAGCTATTGGTTGCTGGATTAAACAACCGTTTGGTTTGTAAATTAGCGTAAATTCGGCGTTTAGTGCGCCGTTTGGAGTGGCTAACATTGTTACCAACGGCCGAACTCTTGCCTAAAACGATACATTGTTTTTCTGCCATAGGGCTATACTATAAAGTAATTGTAAAAATTTGGCAATACTTGTATACTAAATGGTAATTAAGACAATTAAAATTTAACTATTTTTTCAACATTTATGCTGTCAGAACGCAATCAAGCTACGCTTAACCAGGCTTTAATGGTATTAATGGGCTTAATGGCTGTAGCTGGTCTTAGCCTATTAGTGAAGACTTTCTACATGGTTCGGCCCCAGGCGACAGATGTATCTGAACATAGCATTACCTTAACTGCTACTGGCGATGCGGTAGCTGTGCCAGATGTGGCTAGAATCAATGTTGGTTTATTGCAAGAAGGAGATACTGTGGAAGCTGCCACTGCAGAAGGCAATAAAAAAATGACAGAGATTGTAAATGCCTTAAACGAGCAGGGCGTTGAAGAACAAGATTTAAAAACCACCAACTATAGTCTAAGCCCGCGGTATAATTACGATGTACAGCCCTACAAAATTGAAAAATATCAACTAGAACAAAGTGTGGATGTAACCATTCATGATTTTGAAAAATTATCTACCATTGTTGAAACTGCCACCAATGCGGGAGCGAATACAGTAAGTTCACCGCGTTTTGAAATGAATGATCCTGAAGATGTAAAATCTCAAGCTCGCCAAAAAGCGTTAGAAAAAGTGAAACAGCGTGTAGATGATTTAGCCGATGCTACCGGTGTGCGGATTGGTGATATGGTAAATTTTACTGAGGAAGAGCCAAGCGCTACTACACCATCACCTTATTATGACTATAGTAAAATGCTAGGTGCGGCTGAAGCTCCAACTATTCAGGCAGGTAGCCAAACCGTGGAGGTAAAAGTATCCGTAACTTACGCCATTCGTTAAAATGATCAGTTGTGCGAGACGTAGTAGTAGTGTTGGCCGATTTACGGTCGTTGTATAATGTTGGTGCGTTTTTTCGCACAGCCGATGGTGCTGGTGTAAAAAAAATTGTTTGTTGCGGTATTACCGGTACACCAAAGAATAGACGGCTTTGGAAAGTATCCTTAGGTGCAGAGAAAACTGTGTCGTGGGAACATGTTACAACTACTCAAGTAGCTTTAGTGGAGCTAAAACGAGAGGGTTATCAGATTGTTGGTGCAGAAATTACACCAACTAGTGTTGAGTACACAAAAGTGAAGTATGCAGAAAAAGTAGCGCTAGTGTTTGGTTCAGAGCCAACTAAAGGGTTAACAGATGATGTTTTGCAGCTGTGTGATACTACTGTACATGTACCCATGCGTGGTCAAAAAAACTCATTGAACGTGGCGGTAGTTGGTGGAATTTTGATGTATCATGTGTTCAATGCTTAAACAGTACTAAGGTAAGCTTAATTTTTTGTTTTTTATTGCTACTAATCCATACTTCTCCATGGTGTTTACAACTCCTTTTAGCCAGGCTAATCGTTCTACTTGCCAGTTGTTTTGTAATCGAGCTCCTAGTTGGTGGAGTGTGAGAGAAGATTGCGAATGTAATAATTTTAATATTCTACCCCTCCAAATGCGCCGTGGTTTTCCAAAATAAAGAGGCTCATTGCGTTGCTTTCTAACACGTAGTAAATCTTTTTTAGCTGTAAGAATCGTTGGGTACGATTTGCAAATAGTTCGCATAGGACAAACATCGCATTTTGGTTTACGCGCCCGGCAAACTATTGCCCCAAAATCCATAATGCCCTGGTTAAAATCATAGACCGTAAAGACGCCCCGACGGGGCGTTTTTACGGAAGCGATGATTTTTCGTTTAAGTTCCCAAAACGGTTCTTCAGTATTAATTAATTTCGCTAGTTGTTTGTAGCCAAAGAAAATACGACCTAGTACACGTTTTACGTTTGTATCTACAATTGGTACTGGCTTTTTAAACGCAAAAGCTAAGATAGCGCTAGCGGTATATTTACCAACCCCTTTTAATTGCATTAACTCCTCCAGTGTATCTGGAAATTTACCGTTGCGTTCGTAAACAATGTGTTTGGCAGCAGTCTGCAGCGCCAAAGCACGACGGTTATAACCTAAACCAGACCATTCTTTTAACACGGCTGCAGTTGGGGCGTCGGCTAAACTTTTTAAGGTAGGGAAGTGTTTTAACCAGCGCGGATAACGCTTTAAAATAGTGGTTACTTGAGTTTGCTGTAACATTATTTCCGACAATAAAATAAGATACGGATGATGGGTGTTACGCCAAGGCAAGATACGACCCTCCTTTCTATACCATTTCAGAAGTTTTTGACGAAACTGTTTAATCATGCTCAGATTATAGCATCATGTCTAAATCTGTGAATTTATCGGTTGAAATTGTGCGGATAGCTAAACAAGAGCTAGGGTTTAGTTTGGTAGGTATTGTGCCAGCTCAACCTAGCCAAACTTTTGCTCAATATACTGATTGGCTAGAGCATGGTTATGCCGGTACCATGGATTGGATTTATACCGAGGGCAGAAAAGATAAACGCGCCAATGTGCAAAACGTTATGCCTAACGCAAAAAGCGTAATTACGTTGGCGTACTCTTATTATACACAAGATTTGCCTTCGGAAATTTTAAATGATCCTAGCCGGGGTATTTTTGCGCGGTATACCTGGGGGCGTGATTATCATAAGGTGTTGAAATCAAAACTTATAACCTTGATTAGCTTAATTGAAAAGCAGATTGGGCATGCGATAAACGCTAAAGCGTATGTTGATACTGGACCAATTTTAGAGCGGGAGTTAGCTCAGCGCGCTGGATTAGGATTTATCGGAAATAATTCGGTGTTAATCAACTCTAGTTTGGGTTCGTATTTATTTTTATGTGAAATTTTACTTGATGAAGAGCTTGAACCAGTTATGACCCGGCCAGTGCGGGGTGGCTGCAGAACCTGCACCAAATGTATCGATACTTGCCCTACGAAAGCAATTGTGAAGCCCTATGTGATTAATGCAAACAAGTGTATTTCGTATCAAACTATAGAAAATCGTGGCGTTATTCCTGAATGGTTACGGCCGTTAATGAAAAACAGAATTTTTGGCTGCGATATTTGCCAGGAGGTTTGCCCTTGGAATAGTATCCCAAAAGCTAAACGAACCAAATCGGATTGGTTGGAAGCCGAGCTAGATAAACAAGCACCGCTATTAAGTGGGCTAGTTCAGCTGACCGATAAAACATTTTTAGAACGCTTTCAAGGTACGCCAGTAATGCGGGTGAAGCGAGCTGGCTTACTGCGTAATGTAGCAATAGCGCTAGGCAATTGGGGGGCAATTGAGGCAGTGCCAAGTTTGGAGTTACTAGCTAAAGACAGTAATGCATTAGTGCGCGAACATGCTCGGTGGGGTCTTGCCCGTTGTGCTTAATCTGAGTTATAATCCAAAATATATGGAATCACTAATATCAACATCAAACATTCAATTGCGTGGCTGGTTACGAACTATTGTATCAATGCCTTTTATTTATGCTGTATTTATACCATTGGTTTTGTTGGATATTGTCGTGGCATTGTATCATCGAGTGGCATTTCCTTTATACGGCATTCCATTAGTGGATAGACGCAAACACATTGTGTTTGATCGTCAAAAACTAAGTTATCTTACCACTATAGAAAAACTAAACTGTGTTTATTGCTCATATGCAAATGGCTTACTTAGCTATGTTAAAGCAATAGCGGGTGAAACTGAAAAAATGTGGTGCCCAATAAAGCATCAGTGGCATCCGTTATATCAAGCTCCGGAACATCATGCCAGTTTTGCAAATTATAATGACGCAGAGTTGTTAGTGGAATATATGAAAAAACGCAATGTACACCTGAATTCTAGTTCTTCTCCAATGCAGAAGAAGACAATTCATGAATTAGCTAAATAATTTATTTGTCTAACTAGTAACATGTGCGTTCATTT
>CAZZNZ010000059.1:0-5091 GCA_964655875.1 uncultured Gammaproteobacteria bacterium
CGAAGGGTTTATTTTAGCTACCGAAGAGTTGGCTAGTTTATTTCATTTCCCAAGCTTAAAAGTGCGTGCCCCATTTGTAACTAAAGCCACTACGCGTGGTGTTGAACCTCCGTCACAATTACGTTATGATGCTGGAGAGCCTGGTACTACTGGACCGAACATTAGTTTAGAGAAAGATGTAATTCAAGATTCTGTGGCAAACTTATCTACAGAGGTGTCTAGCGAACCAATTGAACCGCCTGTTCAAGAGTCTGAGAAAGACTCAGATACTCAAGGGCAAGCTCCTAGTAATTTACCGTTTGTTTAATTATGTTAGATAGCGAACCAATTATTCCATTTGCAGCAACGCGATTTCGTAATCAATATCGTAAATTTGGTATTAAAATCGATGACCGACGTCGTCACATGTATTTAGTTGGAAAAACTGGAATGGGCAAATCTACTCTGCTAGAAAACATGATTATAGCAGATATGCGGTCAGGAAATGGAGTAGCAGTGGTGGATCCACATGGAGATTTAGCTGAAAAGATTTTAAATTTCGTTCCCAACAATCGTATTAACGATGTGATTTATTTTAATCCCGCAGATACAAAATTTCCCGTAGCTTTTAATATTTTAGAGAGCGTTGGTCCTGATTACAAACATTTAGTGGCATACGGCTTAGTAGGTGTATTTAAGAAAATCTGGGCAGACTCATGGGGGCCACGCATGGAATATATTATGACCAATACCATTCTAGCCTTGTTGGATTATCCTGGTAGTACATTACTAGGATTAATGCGGATGTTGGTAGATAAAGCTTATCGTAAAAAAGTAGTGGATAAAATTACTGATCCTGTGGTAAAAACGTTTTGGACCGATGAGTTTTCTAATTACTCTGAAAAATTTCGTACGGAAGCTATTGCGCCGATTCAAAATAAGGTAGGGCAATTTTTATCATCATCCATTATTCGTAACATTGTTGGTCAATCCAAAAGTACTATTGAAATGCGCCAAATTATGGATGACAAGAAAATTCTCATTATGAATTTGGCTAAAGGTCGTGTTGGAGAAGAAAATTCAGCTTTACTTGGAGCGATGATGATTACGCGGCTACAGATCGCAGCTATGAGTCGAGTGGATATTCCGGAAGAGGAGCGCAATGATTTTTATTTGTATGTTGATGAGTTTCAAAACTTTGCCACGGATAGTTTTGCGAGCATTTTATCGGAGGCTCGTAAGTATCGCTTATGTCTAATTATGGCTCATCAATATTTAGAACAATTAGGTGATGTAGTGAAGCCGGCTGTATTTGGAAACGTTGGCACCATGATTGTGTTTCGCATTGGTGCGGCCGATGCCTTAGAATTGGAACCAGAATTTACACCACAGTTTTTGGCACAAGATATTGTGAATTTACCGAAATATGCGTTTTGTTTACGCTTAATGATTGATGGTATTGCTACAGACCCATTTTCTGCTATCGGATTACCACCAGCTAGTGGTAGAACCGATAATGCGGAAAAAGTGATTAAAGTGTCGCGTGAACGTTATGCTCGGCCACAGGATCAGGTAGAAGAAAAAATTATTCGCTGGAGTGGTGTAGAAGTCATTCGAGCAGATATATCTCCAGAACCTGATCCAGAATCAACATTAGATGAGCCTGTTGCTGAACCGACGGTGGATGAGCTCGTATCAAATACGACTGTTAGTAGTGCTATTCCTACAGTAAATCCCGCTAGCTTTATACCTGGATTGCAAGTTACTGCAGTTAGTAAACCAAAATTAGAGCGAGATCTTACACAAGTACCAGTTGTAGCTTCAAAAAAAATGCATCTAGCCTTAGCGTCTATCCAAGATGTTGAAACTACATCACAACCTAGAGCTAAAATTAATTTTGTGAAATCAGAACCGCAGCCGAAGCCAGCTGACCAACCCCAGCTACAACCAAAACAGGCTAAACCTCAGTCCGTTGTTCTATCCTCTGAACCATACTTGTCGTTAGCAGTTTTGCGAGAACAAAATGTTCCTAAAGTCATGTTTAATAAAAAACAAGATCAAGCTTCGGTGAATTCTAAATTATCACATCATTCCAGTTCTAAAGACACATCTCAATCTAAACTCATTTCACAACCACAGTTAAAACCACAACCTAAATCAGTAACTACAGATCCAATAGGTTCTAAAACTAATATTAAAGATTTATCATGAAACATGTAATTAGTTTTTGTCTCGGCTTAATTTTATTAGGAGCAACCTGTACTACAGCTTCGGCAGATCAATGGTTGGTGATTGCCCAATTTGATATCACTGGTGATCAAGTAATAGATCAAATCCAAATTAAAGATAGTAACATTAAGCTTGATTCGGATTTAGAGAGTTCGTATGCATTTGATTTTAGTGAATTAAAAGTCGTTGGTGCTGATGACAAAATATTATTACAAGTAACAACTGAAGGGATTATTAGTGAAGATGGCACAAAACTTAAACCCGTCATTACTACTCAAGTGGCGTATGCGCTTGGTTTTGGTAAGCAACTTACTACACATAGTCAAAACGACAGTTTGTTTTATATAGTACAAATTGATTCAGCTGGTAAAGCAGTAAGTGAACCGATTACGTTGAATTGGAATACTAATGCGCAAACGTGGGTGATAGGGAAGTGATGGAGAAAATCGTGCCATGATTCAAGCTAAAGCGTTAGAACTTTTACAGGCGGGACGAAACGTTTTTTTAACGGGTCCAGCGGGATCGGGTAAAACGTATTTACTGAATCAGTTTATTCGGTGGTTAAAACAACATAAAAAAAAGGTAGCGGTAACGGCTTCTACCGGTATTGCGGCCACTCATTTAGGGGGTATTACTATTCACTCTTGGTCGGGTATTGGGATTAACGATCAATTCAATGATTGGCAGTTGGATACTTTGTTACAAAATCAAAAACTATATTATCGACTAACCAAAACGGATGTCTTAATTATCGATGAGATTTCAATGCTTGATGCCATGCGTTTAGATTTGGTTGACCGGGTGTTACGAACTATTCGAAAAAATTCAGCTGCATTTGGTGGCATGCAAGTAGTGTTGTGTGGTGATTTTTTCCAACTACCGCCAATTCGTCGTGATCATCAACCAGTACGATTTGCTTTTGAGGCGGTTGCTTGGCAACAGCTATCGGATTTAGCGGTGTGTTATTTAGATTTAGTATTTCGCCATAGTAATGATCCATTACTCAATATCTTAAATGAAATTCGGCAAGGAGAATTATCAGAGGATAGCCTAGCTGCTTTACAAGATAGGTTAGAAGTAACGGTGCCAGATGCAATCATACCTACGCGTGTATACACGCATAATGTGGATGTTGATGCTGTAAATCAGACTGAACTAGATCGGTTAGTTGGTGAGGTTAAGATATTTCAGATGACGCAGACGGGTAACCATACTCAAATAGAAATACTAAAAAAATCTTGTTTAGCACCAGAGATACTGCAGTTAAAAGTAGGCGCTGCTGTAATGTGCTTAAAGAATAATATCAAACAAGGTTATGCTAATGGTACTTTAGGAACAGTGATTCATATGGTTGGTGAAACAGTTACTATTCAAACGATCACTGGTAAAGAGATTACCATTTATAGAGATACTTGGATGATAGAGCGAGATGGTAAAACAGTTGCCACAATTACACAGTTACCACTACGCTTAGCTTGGGCAATTACAGTGCACAAAAGTCAGGGAATGACACTCGATACTATTGAAGTTGATTTATCGAAATCGTTTGCACCTGGCATGGGCTATGTAGCATTATCGCGAGTTCGATCGTTAAGTGGTTTGTATTTACGCGGTATTAATCAACGTGCTTTGGTAATAGATTCACGAGTACAAGCCCAAGATAAGATATTTTTGACACAACAATCGTGTTAGCGATGGGCTGGATGCCGTAATAATTTACTTAACCATTGTTTACTAAGCGTGGGTTGATACATAAAACTTTGTTGTTGTAGCCAGCGTTGTTGTGCCGTAGCTAAGGCTGGTCGAGAGCGTTTTAAAAATATCCAAGCAAAGATAAAAGCAATGCATTCATGTCGCCAGACATGCCAAAGTGTAGTGTGATGTAAAAAACCACGATAACTTAACTTGTAATTAGTAGGATAAATTTTTTTAAAAATATATTTTACACGAGGTAGATGCCAATTTGTAGCGAATACTAAAATATTGTGCCAGTCATGTTGATCAATAATTACTCGGCTAAAAATGGCATTACCAATAGTATCGTGAGATTGATCTTCTATCAATAAACGAGTGCGATTGGCACCATGTTGAAGTGCGTATTTTTTCATGCCTGCCGCCTCAGTATATTTTATAGCAGGATTACGTTCTAACCCCCAATGTTTACCAGATAGAATAATAGGAATGCGTTTGTCATTACTTAATTGAATTGCCGTAGTAATTTGGCGTTGTACTATTTTAGGAATAGAGCCGTCGCTAGCCACACCCTTACCTAGAATGATGATTACGTCGATGGATGTTATTTTCGTTTTCTTTCTTGGCATGCAATCCAATATATCATAAATTCATTGCGTAGTCATGAACCTAATGCGTTATGGTGTGAGCGCAAGATGATAATTAGCGAAACATTTGTGCTATACTAGTCATTCATGTAACTAGTTCAAGTTTATGTCTAAAATACCGTATTATGTTTATATTTTGCAATGCGCAGATGCCAGCTTATATACAGGCATTACTACTAATGTATTGCGCCGTTTTTCACAGCATTTAGCTGGCGTTGCCAGCCGGTATACTCGCTCGCATGGAGCTAAAAAAATGATCTATACAGAATGGTGTATTAATAAGAGCTTAGCGTTACGGCGAGAAGCTGCTATTAAGCGGCTATCTCATCAAGCCAAATTACAGTTATGTGCTTCGAGGGTAGAGTTGTCGAAGTAGTGTTTGATATGCTATAACTGTGTAGCGGGAGGGTTGGATGAGTGGTTGATATCAACAGTTTACTAAACTGTCGACCCCCACAAAGGGGTCCGTGAGTTCGAATCTCACACCCTCCGCCAAAATTGGAAATCGGAATCAGAAGCCGAAATGGGGTCGGCGCGAAGCGCC
>CAZZNZ010000060.1:0-5076 GCA_964655875.1 uncultured Gammaproteobacteria bacterium
CAGACATAATTCCGAGAATTTGATGCCCATTATCCAACACCACTTTACACATAGCATTAGGAAGCAATTCAGTAACTTCTCCCTGCATTTCTATGAATCCTTTTTTGCTCGCTTTAACAGCGGCAGTGTTAGTATCGTTTGGCATTAAAAAAATAACTCTCTACGAGTGTTCTGAGAAAAATCGCTCTACAGCGAATAAATAAGGTTTTGTTGTCAACTTCATGCGCAAATTCTTGAAATTCAAGACAGTATTGCTTATTATACAATGTTTTCAAAAGGTGTCAAACTATACTATTTATGGGTGTGGATAACCTTCTAATTTTCAACAATGGCCTTGATTCGTCGCACACCAGCACTACAAGCCTCTTCTTTTAAAATTTTAAAACGACCCACCTCACTGGTATTATTCACATGCGGACCACCACAAAATTCCTTAGAAAAATCACCGATAATATACACTTTTACCTTGTCAGCATATTTACTATCAAATAAACCAATGGCGCCTAACGCCCTCGCTTCTGAAACAGTCATAATTTCAAAATGCACCGGTAAAGCACGTTGAATTTGTTCATTTACCATGTTTTCCGTAGCTTTGATTTGCTCAGATGTCATTTTAATAGGATGCGAAAAATCAAATCGAACCCGTTCCGGTGTAATATTTGATCCCTTTTGATAAACATGATCACCAAGTACGCGACGTAACGACTCGTGCATTAAATGGGTAGCAGTGTGACCACGAATGGTTTCCCAAGAAGCATCGGCCAAACCACCTTTAAATTTTTTCTGAGCTCCAGCGCGAGATTGAATTTGATGTTGCTTATAAAATTCGATAAAGCCAGTTTCATCTACAGTAATGTTTTTCTCTTGCGCTAACTCCTTAGTAATTTCTAAGGGAAAGCCATAGGTATCAAATAAATGGAAGGCGTGCTCTCCTGGCATGATACCTCCAATAGTAATGTGGCTGGTTAATTTGGTAAACTGCTTTTCGCCGTTCACTAAGGCTTTAGCAAATTTATCTTCCTCTTTATTGATTTCATTGAGTATAACAATTGTTTTCTCAGCTAGAACGGGATAAGCTTCGGTATATTCTGTAATTACAGCTTCGGATAATTGCTGTAGAGACCGCTCGGGCAGATTTAATTTACGCGCATAGCGCATAGCTCGGCGTAACAACCGACGCAATACATACCCTTGATCTAAATTTGAAGGCACTACCCCATCTCCTAAAATAAAAGTGCTAGCACGCACATGATCCATAATGACACGAAAGGCTTTAGTAGTAGCGATATTTTTACCATAGGTTTGACCAGATAATTGCTCTAATAACACTAATTGCTTATGAAATACATCAATCAAGAATACATCAGGATTGTCATTCAAAGCCGCAGCAAGACGTTCTAAACCACCACCAAAATCTACATTTTTTTGCTTAAGTGATTCAAAACCAGTATCGGTTTTTTGGTATTCCATAAACACGCTATTACCGATTTCAAAAAACCGACCGCAGTCACAATTTACATGACAAGGTTGATTTTTCCATTGAGAATGTTCGTGTAGTTGTAAATTAGCACCAAAATCCCAGAACATTTCAGTATCTGGCCCGCCTGGCTCGCCTACCGGCATATTCACTGGCACACCGGAACGAGACCACCAATTTTTTTTCTCATCATAAAAGAAAATTCTACCGCCTTGCATACCATCACGTTCCGGATAATCCACAATTCCAGCTGACACACCAGATTTGATAAATAAATTAGCCCAAAGCTTAGCTGCTACATCATCTTTTGGAATATTAATATCAACATTGCCACGAAAACACGTAATATATAACCGATTTGGATCTAGCCCTAATTCTTTTGTTAAAAATCCATAAATCCAAGTAATTTGCTCATTTTTGAAATAATCGCCCAACGACCAATTGCCTAGCATTTCAAAAAATGTAGTGTGACGTGTATCACCTACTTCATCAATATCCTGTGCGCGCACCGATTTTTGCGAATCGGTAATACGTTTACCCAAAGGGTGTGGTTCACCTAATAAATACGGTACCATAGGCTGCATGCCGGAGCCAGTAAACAAAGTAGTTGGATCGTTATCTGGAATCACCGAAGCTGATGGAATAATAACGTGACCCTGCTGCTTAAAAAAATCTAAATATGTTTGGCGAATCTGATTTGAAGTTATTGGCATAGACATTTTTTAGCATAAATTAGTGTAACTGTCTACTGAATCACAGCGCCACCTAACACCACCTCTCCGTCATAAAACACCGCAAACTGTCCTGGCGTAATAGCTCGCTCTGGCTGATCTAATAACACACTATTTCCTTCGATACGACACGCTACATCTGGAGATCGGTACCGAACTTTTACGGTACGAACATGCCACGGCGTGTTCCCACCGTAAATCCAGTGTGGTTGTGCAATAGTAAACGACTGGGAATATAAACTAGGATCATCCTTCCCCCGACAAATCACTAACGTATTATCGGCTACGCGTTTATCAACCACATAATATGGCCCCGTGCCGCCAATTTCAATACCAGAGCGTTGACCAATTGTATAATATGCTAAGCCTTTATGCATTCCCATCACAGTGCCGTTAGTTAAACAAATCGGCCCGGGTTTAGCTTTAATCTGTTGACGTAAAAAGGTTGAAAAATCAATATCACCAATAAAACACAATCCCTGGCTATCGGGTTTATCAGCTACGGGTAAATTGAACCGCTTGGCTAGTTCCCGTACTTGCGGTTTTAATAAATATCCAATTGGAAATACAATTTTTGTTAATTGTTGTTCTGTTAAATGATGAATGAAATACGATTGATCTTTATTGGAATCAGCGCCTCGTAATAATTGATTGTTTTGAATTTGAGCATAATGACCAGTTGCCATGTAATCAAATCCTAGGTTTTGTACATGTTCTAAAAACGCCTTAAATTTTATTTCTGTGTTACACATTACATCAGGATTAGGCGTACGATTATGTTGATATTCATTTAAAAAATATTCCAACACTCGTTCGCGATACTCTTTTTCAAAATGAACAATTTCGCATGGTATGTCTAAATGTTTGGCTACGGCTTGCGCATCTTCATAATCTTGCAACCATGGACAAGTATCTTTTTTTCGATAATTTGCCACTCCAATATCGGTCCAATTCTTCATGTAAAAACCGGTTACTTGGTAGCCCTGTTGCTGTAACAAAGCCGCGGCCACAGCTGAATCCACACCTCCGCTCAGAGCAATGGCCACTGTCTTGTTCTCTATACTGGGTTGTGCTATAGTCATCCGGTAAATATGCCAGTAAAAAAGACCGCTGTAAAGCACAATACATTTAAATTAAAATCCGGTTTGGCGCAGATGCTAAAAGGCGGTGTGATTATGGATGTAGTTACTCCTGAACACGCTAAAATTGCCGAGGCTGCTGGAGCCTGCGCTGTGATGGCATTAGAACGCGTACCAGCCGATATTCGTGCCGCTGGTGGCGTGGCTCGTATGAGTGATCCAAAACTGATTAAGGCCATTATGAAAGCGGTAACAATTCCCGTAATGGCTAAGGTGCGCATTGGTCATTTTGTAGAAGCACAAATTTTAGAAGCTCTAGGAGTAGATTATATTGATGAATCAGAAGTATTAACACCAGCAGATGCTAGTTATCATATTCATAAGCATGATTTTAACGTTCCATTTGTGTGCGGAGCGCGTAATTTAGGCGAAGCTCTACGCCGCATTCATGAAGGCGCAGCTATGATTCGTACTAAAGGTGAGGCAGGTACCGGTGATATTATTGAAGCTGTACGACATATTAGAACTATCAACCAGGAAATTCGCGTCTTAACAAAAACACACGGCAATGCATCTCTGCAAACATTAGCCAAATCCTATCGCATACCCATTGAATTACTACGTTTAGTGAAAGCCTTAGGCCGTTTGCCTGTAGTAAATTTTGCGGCCGGAGGTGTAGCTACACCAGCCGATGCTGCTTTAGTAATGCAATTAGGAGTTGATGGTGTTTTTGTTGGTAGCGGTATTTTTAAATCTAATAATCCCAGTAAACGAGCTAAAGCTATTGTTCAAGCTGTAACGCACTACCAAGATGCTAAAAAATTAGCTGAAGTATCAGAAAATTTAGGTGCTCCCATGACAGGCATTGCTATGGATACCTTGACTCTTAAACTAGCTGAACGCGGCTTATAACATGAAACCAGCCATTGGTGTTTTGGCATTACAAGGTGATTTTCGAGAGCACGAACAGGCTATTCATAAGCTAGGCTATCCTGTTAAACGAATTAGAACAATAAACGATACCGATAAGATTGCTGGGTTAATTTTGCCTGGCGGTGAAAGTACGGCGATTGGCAAACTATTACTATCCACTGGCTTAGCCAGCTGGTTAAAAGCCAAGAAAAATAGTCGTTTCCCTGTTTATGGCACCTGTGCTGGATGTATTTTAATTGCCCAACATGTTGATTCGCCTTATACCGTAAAATTAATTAATATCTCAGTAAAACGAAATGCCTACGGACGACAATTAGATTCTTTTGAAGCCACCTTAGCTTCGCGGTATTTCAAACAAGTTGAAGCGTGCTTTATCCGCGCTCCTAAAATTACTGCCGCTGGTACGAATGTTACTACTCTTTTAGCGTATAATAATGAACCTGTTTTAGTCCAGCAAGACAATATTTTAGCTGGAACGTTTCATCCTGAATTAACAACATCCTTAGCCGTTCATAAATATTTTGCAAAAATTGTGCAACAATTCTTTAATCATTCCACTGATAATTCGTAAACGCCCATTGCATTAAACGCTCGGATGCACTAAACCGAGCAGCGGAGGTTGGTGCGCCAAGAACTACAGTAATCACTTCATGGTCCCCCTCTTTCGCCTTCAATGCTAAACAGTATAAAGCTTCATTGATATAGCCCGTTTTACTGCCGGTAATATTTAAACTGCTTGTTTTAAATAATGTGTTAGTGTTATCGAAATCGTGGAATTGGTTAGTATTGATAGTTGAAAAGCTATAGTATTTCGTAGTGCTTACCTTGACTAAATCTGCATTAGTCCAGGCTACAC
>CAZZNZ010000061.1:0-5006 GCA_964655875.1 uncultured Gammaproteobacteria bacterium
AGGGTTAGTTTGTGACATTGGCAGTGTAACGGTAGCAAATTCAGTAATTGGGGCAGATAAAACCAGGGTGCTATACCGGTTTTTAACACAAATGCCCCAAAGCTTAGAGCCAGCTGACGGCTCTACGATATTATTAAATTCGATTTTGTGCGACATTGATTGTGTCACCAGAAAAACCCTACAATTAAAACGGATTGACCGGCAAATTGACCTATAATATAATCAGAGTATATGAATAAAACCTCCCTAATCGAAGCCATCTCTGAACAGGTGCGCTTAAATAAAAAAACAGTTGAAGAAGTACTTGATGCTTTTGAGAGCATAACCGTCCAGCGCCTACAAGCAGGGGATTTTGTCAGCTTAACTGGTTTTGGAAAATTCTTAGCTCGAACTCGTAATGCACGCGCTGCGGCCGATCCACAAAACCCAACTCAAACCATTCAAGTGCCTACCGTGGTAGTTCCAAAATTTAAAGCTGGGAAAAACTTGAAGGAGGCACTAAAAAATTCTGCCACTAAACAATAGATACGTGCCCTCAACTGGACTCGAACCAGTGACCGTTCGCTTAAGAGGCGACTGCTCTAACCAACTGAGCTATGGGGGCCAACTAACCTGTTTGTCCTCCGTGGCCTGGGCATAGGAGGGTGCCCTCAGACGGGATCGAACCATCATCCTTGGTTCCGAAGACCAATGCTCTATCCATTGAGCTATGAGGGCTAGTCATCACAGGCGTAACCAATAGTGTAGCGAACTTTGACTAATCAATCAAATCTTTGTGCTCAATATAGGCTAGGGCTGTGTCCCGATTAATTTCTTGATTTTCATACAACCGCTTAAGATCTTGGTCCATGGTAAACATGTGGTACTGTGATGATGTCTGCATCACTGTTTGAATTTGGGTCACTTTATTTTCACGGATCAAATTAGACACCGCTGGAGTATTCATCATCACCTCTCGCGTCGCGATTCTGCCGCCTCCCACCCGAGCAACCAGGCGCTGTGAAATAACCGCCCTTAATTCAGTTGATAGCTGTAAACGAATTTGTTCTTGTTGGTGAGGTGGAAACACGTCGATAATACGGTCGATCGTTTGCGACGAACCTAGTGTATGCAGTGTGGCAAAAACTAAGTGTCCTGTTTCTGCCACCGTCAACGCCGCAGAGATCGTTTCTAAATCACGCATTTCACCTACCATAATCACATCGGGATCTTGTCGTACAACATGTTTTAATGCGGTAGAGAAAGACAAAAAATCCTTATACAATTCACGTTGACGAATAATACTTTGATCAGAAAAAAACACATATTCAATGGGGTCTTCTAGTGTAACAATATGACAACGTTGAGTTTGATTAATATAATTAATCATCGCTGCCAGTGTAGAAGATTTACCACTACCTGTAGGACCAGTAACTAAAATTAGACCTTGGTGCAGCCTTAATAAATCATAGGTAACATCGGGTACGTCTAGTTGCTGTATAGTTGGAATTGTTACTGGTATAACTCTAGCAACCATTCCAATATTATTACGAGCCCAGTGAATATTAACACGAAACCGCGCATCACGCTTTACTTGATAGGCAAAATCTAATTCTCGTTGCTCAACAAACCGCCCTTTTTGTTCGTCGTTAATAATGGAATAAACTAGCTCTTCCATTAAAGCAGGGGTCAAAACAGGCTCTTGGTCCACATCGACTAAATTCCCTTCAATCCGAAATAAGGGTTGCCTGCCCACTAAAAAATGAACATCCGATGCACCACTAGATGAAGCTAAAGCTAAAATATTATCAATATGATCTGATGCGGCCATGCGTTTTATTTTTTTAGAGTTTTATTATATTATTCTATCATGAAATCAATCATCCGTCAATCAAGTAGCAGCGGGGTTACTCGGGCCTTGGGGCGTAAACTAGCCGAGCAAATAACCCGAGGCGGTACATTGTTATTAGAAGGTGAGTTGGGGGTTGGTAAAACTACTTTTGTACAAGGTTTGGCTAGTGGTCTAGAAATTACTAATGATATCACTAGTCCCACGTTTGTGTTAATGAATGTGTACCCCTGCTCATACCATCCTGTAATTCAGCGGTTGGTGCATTTAGATTTATATCGCCTAACAGATAACTCGGGTTTAAATTCACTTGATTTACACTACTGGCAATCTAATCCGCACACCTTAATGGTGGTGGAGTGGCCGGAAAGAGCCCCGGAGCAATGGCAGAATATATTGGGCACGCTTACATTCGAAATTGGTGATTTTACCAATCGCCAGATTACTGCTACCGGATTAACAATTCCTTGGTTAAGCTAACGCCGTGGGCACCGCCGCTGAATGAGCTACTTTTATATCCACCGAGCCATCTTGCACAACCATCCGATCGCTACGCAGAGCAACAACTTGGCTTGGCGCGATATCAAATACAGTAGCTCCTACTAACGATCGCCATCGCTCAGGAACTAATTTGTGTTCCGTCACAAAATATTTGATCACCGCGTGTGTCTCCACATCTAACTCTAGTCCGACTACATAACCTATAAATGTGTCGCTGCTCGTATAGACCGGTACGTTATTGAGTTGTTTGTCTGTTATCCGCATAGGTGGGCTTGGATCGCAAAAAGAACGCCTGTTGAGCAACACTAAATAATGTAGACACTAGCCAATACAATGTTACTCCAGCTGGAAACTGGTATCCAAAAACTACCGTAAATATAGGCAGCATATACATCATTTGTTTATTTAATGCCGCTGCCATGTCTTCATCTTTTGCTCCTGGGGTTTTTACGACCGCCCGTTTAGCCTGCATTGTTTTGGATTGAAAAAACGCGGCTGCACCAGCCAATACCGCCAAAACAATATTCTTTTTAGCAGCCAAGTCTAGCAAGCCAAACATCGAGGTATTAATTGGCGTCGTGGTATAGATATTGCCCAGCCAACCATAAAGATGTTGTAATTGATCGGCTGCTAATAAATGCGTGGTGGGGTTAATTTGCAAGCCATGTAAAAATGCTTGATATAAAGCAATTAAAATCGGCAGCTGAATAACTAACGGCAAACACGATGAAAAGGGGTTTACTTTGTTCTCCTTATAAAATAACATTAGCTGCTTTCCAAGCTCCTCCTTGTTATCTTTGTATTTTTGTCGGATAGCTTCAATTTTTGGCTGGGTTTCTTGTAGCTTTTTCTGGGCACGAATGGCCGATAAAGCTGGCCAAAATAAAATTAACTTAATAGTAAGCGTTAATACCACAATGGCCGCTCCTAAATCATGGCCTGGCAACACATGATACAAATAGATTAGAGCATTAAAAATGGGTTCGTATAAAGCGGTATTATAAAAATTGCTAAGTAGTTGCATAATTAATTTATTCAGGAATTGGGTCGTAACCTCCGGCTGATAATGGGTTGCAACGTAAAATTCGTTTACTGCCTAACCAGACACCCTTGATAATACCATAACGCTCGATCGCTGCATAATTGTATTCTGAACAGGTTGGCCGAAATTTACAACCATAAACAGTAAGCGAAGCCAGCCAACTATGATCGGGCGATAACGTTCTTTGATAAAAACGAATTAGAGCTAAAATAGCGTAACGTAGTAATGTGGTAATTACCATAGTCTACAAACGATTCATTGTTTCTACTAAAGCCTTGGCTAGTTGATGTTGTTTAGCTCCACGAGCTCTGGGCTGCACAATTATAACAAGATCTAGGGGGCGCGCAAGACTTGTTAACATATCTGGTAATAGTGCTCGAATTATTCGTTTTATTCGGTTACGCTCAGTAGCTCGCAAATCTACTCGTTTCGCTACCACAACCGTAGCTCGACTACACCTCTTAGCGGCTGGGGTGGCCGCCAGTCTTAATAGAGGATGAAATGTCTTTTTACCATAATGATAAACTCGCTCAATTTCATTGGTAGCGCTAAGTCGGTGCGCTGTTGGCAACATGAACGTATACTGTTACCGAGACAGGGCTTTGCGACCTTTATGACGACGAGCTTTTAGCACTTTTTGACCAGAGCTGGTGCGACTTCGCTTGCGAAAACCATGTTCTTTAGCACGAGCACGTTTCTTGGGTTGATAAGTTCGTTTTGGCATATAGCACAGTATAGCACATCATCCACATTTAATCCACAACTTGTTCACAAACACTTTTACAACATTGTGTGGTAGTATAAGTCCCTATGGATTCAAAACAACTATGGGAGGGTTGCTTAGCTGAGCTAGAGCTTAGTCTTACTAAGGCAAACTTTACTACTTGGTTCAAAAACACTTTTATTTTAGAGTGCAACGACGCCGCTGTTACAGTTGGAACGCCCAATGCATTTACCAAGACTTGGATGGAAAATAAGTATCAGCAAAAAATCTTAAAATCCCTACAGGCCATCACTGATGGTAAGGTGCGCCAGGTATCCTTTAAAGTAGCCCCTCTTAGTAAAAAAGAAACTTTTGCAATTAATGCCGCGTCACCAGCAAGGCCCACTCCTTTATTGGTAGCGCGTCCCTCTCATATCGTTGCGCCAGCTGTTACCAAGCCAGTCGTTGCTCCTAAGCCTGATTTGTTTGGTCGTTATACCTTTGAAAATTTTGTTGTTGGTAAAAAAAGCGAGTTAGCTTATGCTGCTTGTAAGGCGGTGAGTGAAAATCCAGCCACTATTTACAATCCTTTATTTATTTATGGCGGTGTTGGTTTAGGAAAAACTCATTTAATGCACGCGGTTGGAAACGCCATTATAAAACAAAACCCTAGCAAGCGTATCTTATATACACCGTGTGAAACCTTTACAAACGAATATATTAAAGCGGTTACCTTAGGTCAAGCAGATGGCTTTAAAGATAAGTATCGGTCGGTAGATATTTTATTAATTGATGATATTCAATTTTTAGCCGGTAAAGAGGGCACGCAAGAAGCATTCTTTCATACTTTTAATTTTTTACACCAAAACGATAAACAAATCGTAATTACATCAGATCGCCCCCCTAAAGCAATCCCTACGCTAGAAGATCGG
>CAZZNZ010000062.1:0-4979 GCA_964655875.1 uncultured Gammaproteobacteria bacterium
GTGCGGACCTACTACAATTACCGACCGACCAGAATAGTCTACACGCTTACCAAGCAAGTTCTGACGGAAACGACCTTGTTTACCTTTCAACATATCAGCCAAGGATTTCAACATGCGTTTTTGACCAGTAGAAGAGGTGACAGTTTTACCATGACGAGCACCGTTATCAATCAATGCATCCACAGCTTCTTGTAGCATCCGCTTTTCATTGCGTTGAATTACTTCCGGTGCATTTAATTCCTTCAAACGCTTTAACCGATTATTACGATTAATCACCCGACGATACAAATCATTCAAATCCGAAGCAGCAAACCGACCGCCATCCAACTGCACCATCGGCCGTAAATCCGGTGGAATCACTGGTACAGTGCTCATAATCATCCAATGTGGATCAATTCCGTTACGTTTTAAGTTTTTAGCTAACTTTAAACGACGAATTAAACGATGTTGTTGATTTTTACTCACATCTGCTAATTCCGTCTCAAGCTGAGTAATTAAATCATCCAACTTAACCTTATCAAGCAATTCTTTTACCGCCTCAGCACCAATACTAGCTTCAAAAATATGACCGTACTTTAATGACAAATCTTGATATTTTGTTTCTGAAATGATCTCCATGGGATGCAGATCACGTAGTTCTTTTTTGGCCATATCAACAGCTTCATCTAAATGCTTCAATTTCTCATCGCGCAAAATGGACACGTTAATCAACTCTTCTTCGTATTTCTCTTTTAATTTAACTTGCTTAGCTGGGGTAGTTTCAGCAACAATAGCTTGATCACACTTCTGTTTAAGATCAGCCAAAATTTTACTATTTTCAGCTAGCAACGCTTTGCGTTTCTGTGTCACTTCGGAATTAATTTGTTCCAACGTTTGCATTTTTAGCTCTTCGTTCACTTCAGTGATAATGAAGTTTGCAAAATAAATCACTTTTTCCAAGGATTGCACCGATAAATCTAGTAGTAAACCAATTTTAGACGGTACACCCCGAAGAAACCAAATGTGCGATACCGGTACCGCTAAATCAATATGGCCCATGCGTTCACGGCGTACAATTGAACGAGTAACTTCTACACCGCATTTATCACAGACAATTCCTTTGTAGCGAATTTTTTTATACTTACCACAATAACATTCCCAATCTTTGGAGGGACCAAAAATTTTCTCACAGAACAAGCCGTCCTTCTCTGGTTTTTGAGTGCGATAATTAATGGTTTCTGGACGAGTAACTTCGCCATGTGACCATTCGTGAATTTCTTCTGGAGACGCAATTTTTAAACGGATAGCGTCGAAATCGTGGGTTCTAGTTTGTAGTTCAGACATATATATTATTGGTTGAAACATGCCGTGGCATGTCTTTACTGTTTAGGTTCAGTAACGGGTTTTTCTTCAATCTCTACATCATTGGCATCGACCTCGCTGCCAACTACTTCTCCTTCTTTGGAGAATAAATCTACTGATAAGCCTAACCCTTTTAATTCACGCACTAATACATTAAAGGATTCTGGCACATTGATTTTTCGAATCGGCTCTCCTTTAATTACAGCTTCATAGGCTTTAGATCGTCCGGGCACGTCATCAGACTTAATAGTTAAAATTTCCTGCAACATGTGCGCTGTACCATAAGCTTCTAGCGCCCACACTTCCATTTCACCGAACCGTTGACCACCAAACTGAGCTTTACCACCTAATGGTTGTTGAGTTACTAACGAGTATGGACCAATCGACCGTTGATGAATCTTATCATCCACCATGTGATTTAGCTTTAACATATAGGAAATACCGCAAGTTACTTTATATAAGAATTTCTCACCGCTACGACCATCATATAAGGTAATTTTACCATCGGTCGGAAAATTAGCTTTCTGCAATTCGGCTTTAATTTCGGTTTCAGAAATACCTTCAAATGGCATTGTAGCCACTTTATAGCCCAACGCCCAAGCAGCCAACCCTAAATGCACCTCCAACACCTGGCCCATATTCATACGTGATACAATGCCTAAGGGGTTCAATAATAAATCTACGGGCCGACCATCTTCCATATAAGGCATGTCTTCAATTGGTACAATACGCGAAATTACCCCTTTGTTACCATGTCGACCAGCCATTTTGTCACCTACTTGAATTTTACGTAACTGAGCAACAGATACTTGAATGGTTTTAATCACTCCAGAAGGCAGCTTATCACCATTTTCCTTGGAAAAAATTTTCACATCTACCACTTTGCCATGTTCGCCATGTTCTAAATATAACGAAGAATCTTTCACGTCTTTGGATTTTTCACCGAAAATAGCCCGTAACAATTTTTCTTCGGCCGATAATTCTGTTTCACCCTTAGGCGTAATCTTGCCTACTAAAATATCGCCGGAGGATACCTGTGCGCCAATTCGAATAATACCTTGTTCATCGAGATCTTTTAGCTTTTCTTCAGATACATTAGGAATATCGCGGGTAACAACCTCTGGGCCAAGTTTGGTATCACGCACATCTACACTATATTCCTCAATATGAATGGAAGTATATTTATCGCTTTGCACTAATCGCTCTGAAATTAAGATAGCATCTTCATAATTACCACCTTCCCACGGCATATAGGCCACTAACACATTTTGACCCAAAGCCAATTCACCACCTTGGGTAGAAGCACCGTCGGCTAACACATCGCCTTGTTTCACCTTTAAACCGGGCTCAACAATAGGTTTTTGGTTCATACTAGTTGAGGCATTCGATCGCACGAAATTACCTAAATGATAAGTATGTAAGCCAGTTTTACCTTTTAATTGAATCTGGTTAGCACTTACTGCCGTTACTTCACCATCTTCTTCAGCCACTATTACTTGTCCTGAATCTACGGCCGCGCGACGCTCAATTCCAGTACCCACGATAGGAGAATCTGGTTTAATACAAGACACCGCTTGCCGTTGCATGTTGGTACCCATTAAAGCACGCACGGCATCATTATGTTCCACAAATGGAATTAATGCTGTAGCTACAGAAATAATTTGTTTTGGAGAAATGTCCATGTAATCAATATTCCAGGGATATTCCAAATCTGGCTTGCCGTACTTACGAACCTCTACCTTGGTTTTGGTGACAAAATTTTTCTGATCATCTAGTGGTGTGGTGGCCGCGGTAATAATGGCATGTTCCTCTTCAAACGCATCTAGATATACTATCTCGTTGGTTACCTGAGCTACTTGTTTAACCATGTCTTTTTTAATCTTACGATATGGTGTTTCAATAAAACCATAATTATTAATCCGCGCATAAGAAGATAAATGGCCAACTAATCCAATATTTGGACCTTCCGGGGTAGCAATTGGGCAAATTCTACCATAATGAGTACGGTGTACATCACGTACTTCAAATCCAGCGCGTTCACGAGACAATCCACCAGGACCCATCGCCGATAAACGACGTTTGTGTTCTAGCTCGGCTAATGGATTCGTTTGATCCATAAACTGAGATAACTGCGAACTCATAAAAAACTCGCGAATGGAACCAATCACCGGACGCGCGTTAATTAACTGACCAGGAGTAAGCGTTAAAATATCTTTCGTACTCATGCGATCTTTTACAATCCGTTCCATCCGTGCTAGCCCAATACGAAATTTATTTTGCACTAACTCACCAACAGCGCGAACCCGACGATTGCCTAAATGATCGATATCATCAGCTTCTTCTTGAGTATTATTTAATCGAATAATTTCACGCAATACCGCAATCACATCCTCTCGCATCAACACGCGAGTTTTGGTAGTAATGTCTTGATTAAAATTAAATCGTTTGTTGATTTTATAACGACCAACACGACCAAAGTCATACCGACTAAAATTAAAAAACATAGCATGAATTAAACCACGCGCATTATCTACTGTAGCTAAATCACCGGGTCGGATACGCTTATACACTTCTTTCAATCCTTCGCCTTCGGAGTGAGAAATATCCTTAGCTAAGGTAGCTTCAATATAACGATTTTCAACATCCGTATCAATATCTTGGAATAACGCAATAATCTCTTCGTTGGAAGAGAAGCCAAATGAACGCAACAAAGCCGTAACTGGCACTTTACGTTTACGATCAATCTTCACATAAATCACATTATTTGCATCCGTTTCAAACTCTAGCCACGCTCCACGATTAGGAATTACCTTGGCGCCATAATAATTTCGACCTCGAAAATTTTCCGAAGTAAAAAATACACCAGCTGATCGAATTAGCTGAGATACTACTACGCGCTCAATACCGTTAATAATAAACGTGCCCCGATCGGTCATTAATGGAAAATCACCCAAATATACTTCCTGCTCTTTCATTTCGCTAGTGCGCTTATTTTTCAAGCGAGCACGCACCCGTAAAGCAGCTTCGTAAGTAACATTTTTATCCTTAGCGGTTACTTCGTCAAAACGTGGTTCGTCTAAATAATAATTATCAAAGTGTAATTCTAAATCTTTGCTGGTAAAATCTTGGATTGGCGAAATTTCATCAAGCAATTCTTTCAAACCTTCGTCCATAAACCATTTATAAGACATGCGTTGCACCTCAATAAGGTTTGGCAAAATAGCAGCATCGTTGGGCTGCTTAAAAGTACGACGATCGCGAGCGATGTCGGGATGACTACCGATGGGCGTTGGCGTGATTTTTGTATGCATAAATAAAGACTTCCGTTAGGCCTAAGCTGAAACGGATAAATTACTGCTATTTAGTTAAAGTAATACTTCACCCTTTATTTTATTGGTTAAATAATCCGATCAATAAAGGAATTTCAACCCAAAATCATGATGTGAACAGAACTGATCCTAACAAACCTGTTTTTACTTGTCAAGCATTAACCCAAAATTTGTCAAGAAAATTATACACATGATATTATTTATCTAATTATAGGTTTTTTATTAGTTTGGTTATCCACAGATTATTCCCAAAAAAGCTTTAATGCTAGTTAGCGTTATCGCAAAATCTGACTAGCTAGTTAACGATCA
>CAZZNZ010000063.1:0-4923 GCA_964655875.1 uncultured Gammaproteobacteria bacterium
AAGGTATTTTCAATAATGGTTAAGTTCTTTAAACCGAGTAAATCCATTTTTAATAAACCTAGACTCTCAATAGAATGTAATGAATATTGGGTAACAATACTGTTGTCGCCAACCGCAGAGTATTGAATAGGGGTATAATTCTCAAGTGGATCTTTCGTAATTACAATACCACAAGCGTGAGTGGAAGTGTGTCGAATTACTCCTTCTAACTTACGAGCATGGTCCAGAAGTCGGGCAGCATCTAGTTCGTATTCATATAATTGTTTCATTTCTGGAACCGTCTTAAGAGCCTCGTCTAACGTGCTAAATGTAGGAATTAATTTGGCAATACGATCACAATAACTGTAACTAATTCCTAAGACACGGCCAACGTCGCGCACGGCAGCTCTGGCTGCCATCGTTCCAAAAGTAATAATCTGAGCTACGTGTCCTTTGCCATATTTAGACTCAATGTAATGAATTACTTCATTACGGCGCGTATCGGTAATATCTAAATCAATATCAGGCATGCTAACCCGTTCTGGATTTAAAAATCGCTCAAATAACAAATCATACTTTAATGGATCAATATTGGTAATACCGGTTAAATACGCTACTATGCTACCAGCCGCGCTACCACGACCAGGACCAACTACAATACCGTGCTCTTTTGCCCAATTCACCACATCTTGTACAATCAAGAAATAAGATGCGAATCCAGTTTTTCCAATAATTTCTAATTCATAATTTAAGCGTTGCTTCACCGCGATGCTTGTGGCCGCCGCGCCATATCGTTGCTCAGCCCCTGTTAAACATAACTGCCGCAATACAACATCTGCTGTTTGTTCTGGTGGTAAATAATAATACGGCATGGTGATTTTACCAAGCGGAATATCCACATTGCAACGATCTGCAATCCACTGCGTATTACGAATTGCTTCAGGTGTAGTCTTAAACCATTCTGTCATTTGTTCGGCAGTGGTTAATGAATAATTTTCCGTTCGCATCGATAAACGATTTTGATCAGCTTGTTGTTTTTTTGTTTGAATACACAACAAAATATCTTGAGCATCTGCATCCGCCGCGTTCAAATAATGAGAATCGGCTGTTGCCACTAAAGGAGCACCGGTTTGTTTAGCTAGATGAACTAAGGCATTGTTAACGGTAGTTTGCTCCGGTGTATTAGGATGATGTTGTAATTCAAGAAAAAAATGATCTTGTCCAAAAATCGCTTGATAGCGTTGAATTACTTGTGTTGCTACTGTTTCATCTCGCTGTAGTATTGCTCGTGCCACAGGGCCATTTAAACAAGCGCTCAAAGCAATGATGCCCTCGTGATATTGTTGTAATAACTCTAAATCAACTCTGGCTTTATAATAAAAACCTTCTAAATGAGCTTTGGTTACTAACTTAATTAAATGATAGTAACCAACTGTGGTTTCAGCTAATAAAATTAAATGATTGGGTTTATCATCTAACCGTGGTTGTTTATCAGTATAGCGCCGAGGCGCAACATACGTTTCTACTCCAATGATAGGCTTAATTCCAGCATTCCGACAAGCTTTGTAAAATTCTATCATGCCGTACATTGCCCCATGATCTGTTAAGGCCAGCGCAGACATTTTGAGTAATTTGGCTTGGTCTACCAACTCAAGCACATCTGGCAAACCATCGAGCAGAGAATATTGACTATGCACATGCAGATGTGTAAAACCCATAGGTAAGTATCTATAGCATGATTATAACAACTATGCTATACTTGAACCATGAAAACTACAAAACCCAAATTAGCTTGGCTATCAATGAATCGTTTAGTGGCGATTACTTATGTACTGGTAGCTTTAATTATTATTTGTAGCGGCCTAAAATTTTGGTTGCTTTCAATGCGATATAACGCCTTGTTTGATAGTTCAACCTATCAAGCAGTTACCTTAACTAATGGCCAAACTTTTTTTGGTCATCTCAACCGCTACGGTATGAAAACTTATCTACTCACTGATGTTTATTATTTGCAACGTAATACTGAAACTGCTACCACAACTACAGATGAAACCAAACCGGAAGAGGTCACTCAAGATAGTCCTAAGACTGATAGTGGATTAACTCTACAAGCTATTGTTAGTGATTTACACAAACCATATAACTACGTTGTATTAAACCGAGATCAAATTGTATTCTGGCAAAGTCTAAGCGCAGATTCACCAATTCTTGATAGCATCGCTGAAGCTAAGAAGAAAGAATAGATTGCTTATTTTTTGCGTTTCGCTTTTGTAGTTACTCCGCGTACAATTTCTACTACATTACTCACTTGATTGCTTAAGGTTGCTAGTACATCAACTGATCGGCTGACTTTATCTTGAATCGCATGAATTGCTCGATCTAAGTCTTCGAGTTTAGTACGAAAATCTGAAATCATCTCATTACTCTGCTTAGTAATTTGTCCTACATAATACATAATCCAAATTAATGTAGCTGTAAAAGTCGCAATACAAACGGCTACTGTGAGATAAAGAACATCTTGACTAGTTGTAATCATACAATTGAGTTTATTTTTTAAATTTGCTAGATTAAATATAGCACACTTTTTATGCAACAACTACCAAACAATGAATTAAAAGAATCTTACTGGATCTACAACCATCGTTTTTTATTGAAAAAAGTTGGTTATGGCGTTTTATATGGAATTAACGGAGCAATCATTATTGTGTTGATTTACAGTATTATCGTGTATCTTATTGGATTACCCAGTGCTAAAATAGTTGATCAATCATTATTGAATACACAAGTACTCTATAATAATAGGGTGAAGGTAGAAGCGCTACAATTACTAGATAGCGGTGTTGTTCAGTCTAGCCCTACTACTGTTGATGCCTACATTGTAGTAAAAAATCCAAATAGTTTATATGTTGCTCAATTTGATTATACTATTACTGTAGCCGGACAAGATATTCATTTCACAGAGGCCAACATTATGCCAAATACAGAGGCTTACTATCTAGCTAGCGCTTTGCCCAGTACCTCTGTACCAAATAAAATATCAGGAAATATTGATAGCACCAATTGGAAACGAGTGAATAAAATGCCAATCAGCGGGCTAGATTTTGCAGTAGTAGATATCACTTGGGGAGCAGTTAAACTCAATGAAACCATGAACACAAATAATGCTACTACTAATAGTTCTACACCCGTAAGTGTGGTGAACAGTGCAATCACAACTGCATCCGATGAAAATTCTGTCAACGCATCTTATACTGGACTAAGCGCTACCTTAAAAAATAAAGCCATCGTTGGTTTTAAAACCGTCCGTCTAGTTGCTATTATAAAACAAGAAGGAACGATAGTGGGTATAAAAGAACTTACTCTACACGATGTAGCCTCCTATAGCGAAATTCCATTACTATTTTATTGGCAGAGAAGATTTTTAACCAACAGTGATACAGCTATTATAGCCTACAGTGATTATATTGAGCGAGATAACTTAATCTATCCTGGCGAATAGTTTATGATTCCATGGCAAAAACTACGTTCAATGGATTGGTGGCTCAGTGGAGCCATTCTGTTTCTATTAGCTACTAGTACCACTATGATGTATAGTATCAATGGCGATCGTTACCATAAGCAATTATTATTTTGTATTGTTGGCCTAGCAGTGTTTATTATAGTTACTTTGATTAACTATCATTGGTGGCAAAACTACGCCTATTTTTTTTACTTAGTTGGCATAATTCTATTAACAACCGTATTAATATTCGGAAAAACTATCAATGGAACAAAAGGATGGTTTGAAATTGGATCGTTAAGTTTTCAACCAGTTGAGCTAGCAAAAATAGTACTCGTTATCACATTGGCTCGTTATTGCAAGGACCACCTATTTACCTTTAATACTTGGGCTAGCATCGCTAAAGCAACGGCCTTAATATTGCCCTATATTGGATTAATTTTGTTGCAACCCGATTGGGGATCTGCCGGAGTGATTGTAGTTACGTTTTTTATTATGTTATGGTTAACAAATATCCCAATTCGTCGGTTTGGAATCATTGCAGGTAGTTTATTACTCACGGTAGTAATTACGGTTATTATTGGTTGGCAATACCTAGAAGACTATCAAAAAAATCGCTTGCTAGTGTTTATTAATCCAGATGTTGCTCCACGCACTGCTGGCTATAACGTAAAACAATCCATTATATCCGTTGGATCTGGACAATGGTTTGGCAGAGGTTTGGGTTTAGGCACACAAAGTCAACTGCGATTTTTACCTGAACGCGAAACAGATTTTATTTTTGCAGTAGTGGCTGAAGAATTAGGTTTTTTTGGCGCAGCATTAGTGTTACTAATGTTAGGTACAATACTTTGGAGAATTTGGCGCATTATACAATTTAACAATGAAGAATATGGCAGTTATTTTTCAGCTGGTATTATTATTATTATTTTTGTCCATACCATGGTAAATGTGGGTATGAATATAGGTATAATGCCGGTAACAGGCATTCCATTACCTTTTATAAGTGCTGGTGGTAGTTCATTATTGTCGCTATTATTTGCACTTGGTATGATTCAAAACTATTCTATCCAAAATCATTAATGCTTCAATAACATTTTAGTATCTATTTTGGAGTACGTTGAAAAATGTACGATTGAAAAATTGACAGTCTAAATGAAATATTTTAGAATAGAATCTATGAAGAATTCTTCGTTGCACCCAAACATTAAAGAGCAAGCTCTGGAAAAAATGATTAATCAGTGTCCAATTTGTGCGGCTAAACGTCAGGATTTAGCGCTAAATACCATTCAGCAACGCTCAGATGCCGAGTTGTTATATATTCAATGTCAGGCTTGCCAAAGTTCTGTAGTTGCGCTAGTATTTAGCACTGGATCTGTAGTAAGTTCTATCGGTTTATTAACCGATCTAACCAAAGGGGAAGTTAGGCAATTTCAGGTGGAGCC
>CAZZNZ010000064.1:0-4905 GCA_964655875.1 uncultured Gammaproteobacteria bacterium
GCCGTTAATGTATCGTTAGCTAAGGCCGCTCCGGTAAGAGCGCCGTTGGTATCAGCATTGGTAATAGTACCGTCGGTAATTTCATCCGAGGTGATTGCTGTGCCTAAACTGGAGCTAATTTGATTGCTAGCAATGCTAATACCTGTACCAGCTGTATATGTAGGACCTGTACCATCTCCAACGGCATTAATCGTGTACGCTCCATTACCGCCATCCGTAATAGTAATACTTGTACCGGCTACTAAGTTCTTGACTATACCAGATGAAGCCACCATACTTGCCGACAATGGTTTATCTAGTGTTAGTGTTCCGGTAAGATGAAGATCATCATTCACTTGAACAGCTGTAGCATCATCGCCATTAGTTATCGTGCCTTTAACGGTAACCGTATTATCGGTGTTTGTGCCTAAAGTAGTATTGCCTTTCACTTTTAGATTTTTAGCTAAAACAATCGCCTTATTAAAGGTGTTTTTTACAGTCCATTTCAATTGATCCTCTGCCTTAACCATTTTGGCAAGGAGCTCGTTACCGGTGTAGGTGGTTGCGGAAGCTCGTTGAACACCAGTGATAATTAGACCTCCAACAACAAGACTGACAATGAGATTGGTTTTTATTTGTTTGTTCATAAAAAATTAGTTTAGTCTTTCTTTAATCTTTATTATTATAGCGTAAAAATACAAATTTGCATAATTCAATAATCATCAACTCAACTAGAATAAGTAAGCTAATCCAGACCCAATGCGACCACTGTAAACTAACAGTGTTAAAATAAGGTTGTAGCCAAGGTAAGTAAATTGGTAATAGTTGAGCCGTCACTCCTATGATTAAAGCACCTACTAACCATGGGTTGGATATAGGGTTTAAATGATAAATCATTTTACGTAACGACCGAATACTAAACATGAAAATAAGCGAATCTACTCCTAATGAAGCAAAAATAATGGTTTGCGCTAACCGCGCATCCATGCCGCTATGATAAAGATAATAAAATAAAACTAGATTAAAACCACCTGTAATAATTGAAATTACTCCAATTAACCATTTAACTTCGATAGTTAAAATCGTATTCTTATGACCACGTGGTGGTTCATGCATACTATCGGACTCTTTTGGTTCTTGCGTCATAGCTAAACTTGGGAAGCTATCGTTTACAATATTAATCCATAAAATTTGCGCTGCCGCTAACGGTACTGGCAAACCTAACACTAAGCTTCCGGTAATAATAATCACTTCTGAAAAACTATCGGATAGCAAATATAACACAGTTTTTTTAATGTTATCAAAAATACCACGGCCTTCTTCTACAGCTGCCACAATGGTACTAAAATTATTATCGAGAATCACCAAATTAGCGGTTTCTTTAGCTACATCTGTGCCAGAACCTAATGCTATACCTATATCCGCCGCTTTAATAGCTGGTGAATCATTAATTCCATCCCCCGTCATGGCTACTACCATACCATTGCTCTGCCAAGCCTGCACAATCCGCAACTTATGTTCTGGTGTAACACGAGCATAGACAGTAATATCTACTACTCGTTTATTCAGTTCGTGTTGAGATAATTGATCAAGTTCCTTGCCTTCCATTATATTATGCGCTTGGGCTTCAATGCCTAATTCATGAGCTACGGCTTGTGCTGTTAATTTATGATCGCCCGTAATCATCACTATGCTCATGCCAGCTTGCTGACATAATTCTATAGTGCGTTTAGCTTCGGGACGCAATGGATCACGAATCCCAATATATCCTACCAATACTAACTCTTCTAAACCTACTTCCGCAATCGTCTTGCCTTGTTTGGATAATTTGTAGGCTAAGGCAATAATACGTAACCCTTTTTTAGATAGAGCAATAAATTTGTGATTAAATTTGGCTTGTTTGTCTGGTGTAAACTCTACAGTTTTACCTGCTTCTACCATTTTAGTACACTTAGCTGTGATTATTTCAGGTGCACCTTTAACATATAACATATGGCCTTGGACTTCTCGATGTAGTGTGGCCATATATTTAATACTTGAATCAAATGGCACGGCATCAATACGTGGTGCTTCTTTAAGAGCTGTATTGTAATGCCACCCCGCCTGCATAGCAGCAAATAATAAGGCTCGTTCAGTTAAATTACCTGAGATCACATACTCACTAATTTGATCTTGGGGATTATCCACTTTAGCATCATTGCATAATAATCCCACGCGTAGAGCAAATAGAATGTCTTTAGCTCCATCTGTTAAAACATGGTGTTGGCCGTCCACTGCAAAATTCGTTTCCCAGGTTACAACTTCCGTTACTTGCATATTGCCTTCGGTGAGTGTACCGGTTTTATCTGTACAAATTACATTGGTTGAACCCAACGTCTCAGCGGCTACTAACTTACGTACTAAACCACGCCGCTTTAAAATCCGTTGCATGCCAACCGCTAAAATAATCGTAACGGCAATAGCTAGACCCTCGGGAATAGCCGATACCGCTACAGCTACAGCTACAGTAAAGGTCTCAATTAAATCGTTGCCGGTAAAATAGCCCGTGAAAAAAATCACGGCTGCAATACCGATCACCAACACACTTATTTTTTTAGAAAAACCGGTTAATTGTTGTTGCAATGGAGTGGAATCATCCGTAATATCCTTTAACATTTGGGCAATGTGTCCTATCTCAGTGTATCGTCCTGTATGAGTAATCACTGCTAGATTACTTCCTTTAGTAACTACTGTACCCGCAAATACCATATTCGTGCGATCACTTAAGCTAATATCTTTAGTTTTTAAAACGTGGTTCGATTTACTAACTGGTTCAGATTCTCCCGTTAAAGCCGCTTCATTCACTTCAAACTCTCCGTTGTCCAATAATCGCGCATCCGCTGGAATTTTATCTCCTGCTTGTAATAACACAATGTCTCCTGGTACTAGCTCCGTGGCATTCATTAATTGTTCAACGCCTTCGCGTCGCACCCGGGCATGTAAGGTAATTACCTGTTTGAGAGCAACCAAAGATTGTTGCGCTTTAAATTCTTGAATAAACCCTACTATCACTTGAGTACCCACTGCAATTAAAATCACCGCCGCATCTACTTGCTCCTGCATCACAAAACTAATCACAGCAGCGATAACTAATAAGTATATTAATGGGCTAGTAAATTGCTCTAATAACAATTTCCACCACAACGTTTTAGACTCTTCGGGTAAACGATTCTCCCCATAATATCCTAAGCGCCGTCTAGCTTCATGGTTCGTTAAACCATGGTGTGCTGTATCTAACTGCTTTAGTGCTTCATCACTGGTAAGATGGTAAAATTTTATGGATGGATCCGGCATAAATTCAAACTAATTATTTAAAGAACTCCCTAAAACCACTGTGCACCCTACAACTGCTATTGCAAACAATATTGCTAAAGCAATACACCATACCTTAAACGCTTGACCTATTTTAGTAAGATAATTCACCCGATCAAACACAATGGGATTATTATGAAACTGTAATCGTAGCCAAGTTTGGAGTTGTTGTTTGAATAAATGTCGCATATTATAGTAGTATAGCAAAACTAGACCAAGTTGACATGTCTTAGGCCGATTGTTACAATAGCCACGGTCTTTTGACTAGGGATGTTAGCTCAGGGGTAGAGCAGTTGCCTTTTAAGCAAACGGTCAGTGGTTCAAATCCACTACATCCCACAACACGAAATTTATTATCAAAATATTCTAACGCGTACTAGCTCTCAGCTGACGTTGTATTATCTGAATAATGCCAGGAAAAATAGACATTACAATGATGACTAAAATAACCCATTCAAAGTTATTTTTTATGAGCGGAATATTGCCAAAAAAATAACCGCCAATTAAAAATACAGCGGTCCATAAAACACCCCCACCAACATTATATATTAAAAATTGACGGTACTGCATTTTTCCAATTCCAGCCACAAATGGAGCAAAGGTACGAATAATGGGAATAAATCTAGCTAACACAATAGTTTTACCGCCGTGTTTTTTGTAAAACGCCTGGGTACGTTCAATATGATCCCGTTTTAGAATACGCCCTTTCCAGCGTGATAATACTTTATCACCAGCATAATATCCTACAAAATAATTCATCGTATCGCCTAAAATTGCAGCTGTAGTTAAACCAAACCACAGCCAACCAATATGCAAATCTCCTCGAGCAGCAAATGTTCCGGCAGCAAATAACAACGAATCTCCCGGTAAAAACGGTGTGATAATCAAACCGGTCTCACAAAACACCACTAACACCAAAATAACGTAAGTCCAACCACCATAAGTACTGATAATATTACTTAGTTGAACATCGAGATGCAAAAATAGATCGATAAATTGAGACATGCTTAGTTATAATACTATAATTTCTCTCTTCTGTATAGTTTTTACCTCACTTCTACTGCCTTGATTCGCTGTCGAGATAGACTAGCTAAACAAAAAAACTAGAGATAAGATGTGCACAATCGGTTCACAGCTAGGGGGTTGGCAGAATAGCTTGAGTTGGATAAGATAACCCCCTCATGACTAATACTTTACCAGACAATATTCCGCCACATAATCTTGAAGCTGAGCAAGCCTGCTTAGGATCTTTATTAATTGATAAAGATGCCATTATTCGAATTGCTGATATTATTGAACCTGATGATTTTTATAGCGATAAACACCAACGCATTTTTTCGGCCATTTTAGAATTATACGCCCAACGTGACCCCATTGATGTAGTAAGTTTAACCAACCGCTTACTCGAACGTGAACAGCTAGACAGTACTGGGGGTAGGAGCTACTTAGTAACCCTAACCAATGCGGTTCCGTCTGCCACAAATGTTGTGAGTTATGCCAACATCATTCAAAAAAAATCTACTTTACGACGCCTAATTCAAGCTGGTCATAGTATTTTAAGTCATGCCTATGAAG
>CAZZNZ010000065.1:0-4903 GCA_964655875.1 uncultured Gammaproteobacteria bacterium
ACTGCAAAAACAATAGTTGCTTTTTCATTTTTATTATTAATTGACGAACGTTTAAAAACAAAAAATTAAATAATCCTTACTCCACACCCCAATTGCCCGCGCGGTGAATGGAGTGATAGAATATCTATACTATGCAATCCACCGCTACTACACCCCAACAATATCTGGCTGAATTGCCGACCGAACGTAAAGCCGCGGTAACAAAGCTACGCAACATTATTAAGAAAAACTTACCTAAAGGTTTTAAGGAAGTAATGAATTACGGTATGTTAGGCTATGTAGTGCCGCATTCACTCTATCCGGCTGGGTATCACTGTAATCCGAGCGACCCATTACCGTTTATGAGTTTAGCCTCCCAGAAACATTTTATTGCCGTATATCACATGGGCGTGTATGCCGACAAAGCGTTGCTGCAGTGGTTTACTACGGAGTATAAAAAGTTCAGCAAAACAAAACTGGATATGGGCAAAAGTTGTTTGCGCTTTAAAAAGCCAGAACAAATTCCATATGAATTAATTGGCCGGCTCGCCAAAAAAATTACGCCACAACAGTGGATTGCGTATTACGAAAAAAATCTTAAGCGCTAACTTTTGTTTCAATTCGCCAAGCTTTGTTAATCCCCGCCCGGTGATTTTTGGAGCAGGCTTCGGAACAAGCCATATTACTTTTATCCAAACAACTATCGCACAATAAAATCATTTTGTTACACAACGCATTGCTGCAGTTATAATACTGATCGGTTTTTGTTTCGCAAAATAAACACTGAGAAATAACTTGGTGATGGGCATCATCATTTACCTGTACTTTGATGCGTTCATCAAACACATAACAGCTCCCTTCCCACAACCCGTTAGGAATATGCTTACCATAATTAATAATACCGCCATCGAGCTGGTACACGTCTTGAATGCCTTCTTCTTTAAGCAACGCTGAAGCGCGCTCACAGCGAATGCCGCCAGTACAATACATTAACACTTTTTTGTTGGCTAATTTCTGTTTATTCTGTTTCACCCAACCCGGAAACTCACGAAAAAATTCAATGTCTGGCGTAATAGCATTTTTAAATTTTCCAATCGCCGCTTCAAAATTATTGCGGCCATCTAAAATCACCACATCATCTTGCTGAGCCAGTTCGTGCCATTGCTCGGGCGATAAATGTTCACCGCCCTGTTTTGGATCAGCCCCTTTTACGCCCAAGGTAACAATTTCATTTCGTACCGTTACTTTTAATTTTGGAAATGGATTAGTTTTGTAGCCATCTTCTTTAAATTGAATTGTGGCAAAGCGCTCATCACGACGCAACGCTTGTTTATACTGTTCCGTTGCTTCCGCTGTGCCCGCTACGGTACCATTTAATCCTTCTTTGCCCACTAAAATCCGCCCTTTCAAGCCCAGCTGTTTGCACAACGCATAGTGCTCGGCGCGAAATTGATCCGGATCAGCAATGGGAACGTATTGATAATAGAGTAACACGGTGAACATACTATAATAGTATATATACTATCTGTTCCAGATAGGCAATAAGCCAAATTATCCACCGCTATTTTCCGACCGTTTCATTATTAATGGTTCATCGGTAATATGTTCATCTTTTAACCCAACGGCTTGTTTCCAATATTCAAAGCTAAAGAATTGTTCTGGTGGTATAGCTGTAACAACATCATTTTCTTGAATTTCTACACTCGAAATCATCTCCATATTTTTATCCAATAGATTATATGCAATGATTTGATTAGCTTGAGAATCAAACCATACATCAATATATTCTGAATCGCTTGGCATGTCATCACCGAACCCACTATTCACTTCTGCATAATAACTATCTGGCAATTGAAAACGTAATCTGGTAGTAGCATGATCATTTTTTAACTCATTCGCTTGTTCCAATGGTTCGCCTAGATCATCAAAATGTTTCATTAAATAAAGTGCTGGCATAAGATAACTCTGATATAACCCCTGCATAAAATTTTCCTGTAAAATAGTTGTCTGAACATGCTGTACAAACGTGTCATAATCTAATGGAGTTAAGGAGTGGTCTGCGGCATGGTATTCGTAAATCGGTGTAGCTCTGCTCCCTTCAATAAATTGAATATAGAATACCCCAGTGCTGTCTAGCCCCTGATCTTCAGAAGTACTATGCCAATATAAATCACCCTCTAATTTATTACGATAATATCCAGAATATGTACTATCATTATATAATTGATCTGATCCACCTATATTAGATTGGCTGTAGTAGGCAATTTTTGTGTTTGATTGAATTGGTTCTTTTGTAGCAAAACGAACATTCACAGTGGGATAATTTAATACATGATCCGTTAAGTCAACTGTCCGTACGCTTGGTTCGGTCTCAGCTTTTAAAGCGAAATCTTTATCAATGTTTTTTGAAAACGGTACTAGCGCAGCGGCTTGAAGATAATTTTCTGTTCGTTGTTTAGCTTCAGTACTAATAGTTGGACAACGCTCTGTTATCTTATCCCCTTGATCGATTCCAATTTCAGAATAACAGTACCGCTGATCGAACTGCGAAATAAAATCATGATTATAATACTTACGATCTGGTTGATCGCTGGCAAAATTTACTTCATCTAACCTAGCACTACCTTGATAGGCCCATACGTCTAGGGTGGCAGAAAATGTATACTCTGGCCATTGCTGTCTAAGTTTTTCATATTCATCATCACGATATACCGTTCCTTGATCAACTGTATTACCGGTTAATGGCATGCGCCTTTGATGTGGCGCTGTAACCACTATTTTACGGTATCTAAATTCATTGGGATTTCCTAAGCCAAAGCTTTGCACAAACGAATCTTTGCCAAACGTATATTCTAACGATTCTGCTAACGCCATTTTAGGGTCCACTAATTCATGCGTAACATTATTTATGGCAGTTTGCACTGGCAACACATTATTATGTGTTATATACATTGCACCAACTACCGCGGCTGTGCCCATTAAACTTAATCCTATAGGCCACGGCCATCCAACTAACCAAGATCGTTTTGGTTTTTCTGTAAATATCTGCCCTGCCAAATTTTGTTCCAATTCTAAGTTCGTTGATTGTTGGGTTAATTCAATATCGTGATGCTGTTGAATGTAGTGTTTCATAAACTATTTTAAACCTCGTTGATAAAATGGTGTTTTAACAATTGTTGTGCTCTAGAAAATATTTTCCGAATGGCCGCTGGAGTTTTATCAGTCAGCTCTGCGATTTGATCATACGTTAAATCATCTACATAATGCATATAAAATAAGGTACGAGTGGTAGGTGGTAATTGTTGCAGCATTTTATCTACCAGCATTTGCTCATCTAATTTTGTACTTAGCTGTTCTAGTGAAAAACGTGACACCAAATGTTCCGCCTCCGTTAAATCCACCATTACTTTTCGTTTCCGCCAATAATCCATTAACCGATGCTTCATGATACCGGTTACCCACTGACGAAGTGAACTTTGATTAGGTTTATAGCTGTTTAACTGTTCATACGCCTCTATAATAATTTGGCAGGCAAGATCTTCTTTATCAGGCATATGTTGAATCCGTAAACCGAGATACCGATAAACATAGCGAAATAATGTGTTATATTCTCGTTGAAAATAATGTTGTTTTTCAGTGATCGTCATGGTTTGCGTTCTAACACAAAAATATACTGTTGTATACTCTACTGCGTAGTAGCCAGACAAAATGTGACAACACCATTTTTTAAGCCCGTTTTTGTTTTTTGGGATACTCTGTATCCATGATGGTAGAAAAATCTCTATTCTGCATCAGCTCTATGGCCTTATCAATACCCTGTGTTTGCACAACATTATCCAGGCATGTCAAAACCCACCACCATAGCTAATTGCTAGCTGCTGCATAAAGGCTTGCCAATGCGGCAAGCGCGGCTCAGATTTTGGTATGTAATCTTCCAAATAAGCGTTAAATATTACACTTGGTTCAAGTGTGATATTACCAGATGTTAACAGCAAACTAAACAATTGCCTTTCCTTGCCATAATAATCTCCTGAATCAGCTTTTTTACAATAATGTTGATACAATACCGTGAGTTCTTCTGTAGCGGCTTCACTTAGCCATTCAAAGCGATCGCGACCAACTGTAAAATGCAACCCATTCCTTCCATACCTAGTTACTTCAATCGGTTCTTGTGCAAAGTTAAAATCCATTTCAGGCTCATTTACATTAAAAGAGTCATCATCAATTGAAAGCCCAGCTGCATTCTGCATCGCTGCTTCTAATAACTTCGCTAGACCCGTATCGTTATTACTAAGCTGCGAAGTTGAGCTAGTCTGTTCCGGTAGAAAAAAATCAGTTGCTTCTAATTGCATATTTTTATCACGTAATAACAAATGTCCGGAAGCAGCATGAAATAATTCGTGCTGTATTGTTTGTTGCCATGCCTCAACATGATCTACTTGATCAATACCTATTAATACTTCTCCTGTGCCAAACCTATATCCACCAACCACCTCTCGCTGACGCATACTAATTGGATCACCTAATACCAAAGAAATGCGCTTCAGGCGCTGAATTGCGTTTGGAGAAAATTGCAATTGTTGTTCTTTAGCAAAATCTGCTAGTTGTTCTGTAAAATTTTCCAGACGTTTCGAAAATAGTTGTTTTCCAGTTTCTATATTTGACTGCCATTTTTCTTGACGATACCTAGTCAGTTTCGTCATGATACTAATGCCTTCAGTAGATATACCTAGGGCATCATGGCGTTTAATGACCTCGAACCACCTCATTACTGCTTGAATTTTTGCTTGGTCTGCGTTTATATTATCCTGTCGTGATTAAAATTGTTTTAATAAAGCTTGTTCTGCTTTAGTAAAGCTAACCGTCCGCATCTGAATCTTCCGGATGTAATTTTTCATACCGAGATATTCTTGGTTCACGTTCT
>CAZZNZ010000066.1:0-4897 GCA_964655875.1 uncultured Gammaproteobacteria bacterium
GATGATGGGATACATGGGAATGCCCGTTTCTTTTTCGAGTCGGGCGATTTCGCGCAGAGCGAGGCGGCTGGCCAGGACAGCGGGTACAAAGCCGGCGTTGAGTGCGGGGTCGGAGCGAGCGATGAAGACGCGGAGATAAGGTGGATTTTTTCCGTAGTGCTGGTGGTGAGCCTTGAGGAAGTCGGTGAGCACGGAGGCGCAACCGGCTAAGTCGTCCACACTTTCAAAAAGTGGAATGATGTGGATGTAGCCTTCACCGAAGTGAGGGCAGTCCTCTCCACCTTCCTCACAAAAAATCTGCTCGTGGAGTTGGGCGGTTCTTTGGAAGGTTTTTTGGATGTGGATGAGTTGGTCCGCGGATTTGGTCATCGGAAGGATGAGTTCGAAGACCGGTGGTGTGTTCAGTTTGAGGGATTTCATGAATTCGGCGGCGGACAAGACGCTCATGTAGGCCCGTGCGAGTTTGAAGGATTTTTCTTCCCAAATATTGGGAATCCGAAAAGTTAAGCGCTGATCTTTTCCTAGCTGATGTTGCTTGAAATAATCATAGTGTTCCGTTAATAACCGTTCCACCACACCTTCATCAACATGCTTGCCTTCCCAATCCCACATAAACTCATCCACTCCCAGTTGTGCAAACATTGTATAAGCTTCCAAAGCCTCTTCTCGAGCCGAAACAAAGCCATCTCCATCTTGTTCCCAAAACGGAGCGTTGGCGTTATCAGGATGCTGAGTAGCCATTACAGATGGAATTTTAATAGTCACGACCTTATTATACAGATATTTCTCATATTGTCACTTGAACAATTATTGTGTTCGGATATGTTTTTATCGACAAAAGTACGGTTGACAAAAACAGTATGTTTGATAAAATTTTCGTCCACTTGTTTTTTACCCGCTTCACGCTGGTAAAATCTCGTCCAAGTGTCATCTTTTCACTTCACTCTAATTATAACTCCACAACCTTATGATCAGATTTATTCGATTATATTATTGTGCGGTAGGATACAATAGCTTAATCATTGGCACAGTGTTAATGGCTTTGTTATGGCCAACTACCGGCATATTAGCAGCAGATCGCGCTAAATCTTATCCTCCTTTACCAAGCAGCGTGATTGAGCCTGTAAAAACTTTTACTGGTCATTTGTTCGCCTATTCTAGCGCCATAGATCAAACCGATCGTAACCCAACTATAACAGCTTCTGGAATTCATGTAGCCGATGGCGTTGTAGCCGCCAATTGCTTACCATTCGGTACTCGGTTACGCATTCCAAGTCTGTTTGGTGATAAAATATTTGTGGTACAAGATAGAATGGCCGCGCGTTACGGCTGCACTAGTATAGATGTTTGGCATGTTAGCTACGCCGAGGCTGTTCAATTTGGCAAACGCCAAGCCTTAATACAAATTTTACCGCCGAGCGACCCAAGATTGGTTATGAACACGACGAAATACAAACCAACCTATCAATACACGACCCCATAACCATAGTACTTTAGCCCATCCCTCCTGATGAAACCGGCGTGGTGAGATCTCGATATAATGATTCCACCACAACTGAACCTGACCACGTTTAGCTAAACGCCGAAATAAATCGTGGTCTTCCGCCGATTGACCAGCCTGATACCCATGCAGCGCTTTAAAATCAGTCGCTCGCACTATCTGACACTCGCCTGAGCCAAATCCTAAACCAAACCACCGGTTGGTGCTATAAATAATTGCATTACGCCACCACAAAAAGAAACGGTCCATCCAGCGTTCTTGTTCTAAAAACGCTCTGCATTTAAATGTCACTCCCAACACATGTGGCTGTTGCGCTAACGCCTGTATCACCTGCTTAAACATGTTTATTAGATTAGAAATGCGCACATCTGCATCCATAAACCAATACAATTGGCCCGTAGCTACGGCTGCCCCACGATTACGATTAGCACCAATTCCTCTATGCATTCCGGCTGGTCGTTGCACTATTTTATCTGCCAATCCCTGAACTTGTTGCAGCGTATCATCAGTACTACCATCATCGGTAACAATAATTTCCACTTTTTTTAACCGGCGTAATTCTTGCCATTGCCGTAATGTGGCTGTAATGTAATTGGCTTCATTGTAAGTTGGAATAATTACGGAGATGGTCATGATGATAGTATATCATGTTACCCCCTTGCCCCCTAAAGGGAGAATGTGTTACTTTAGCTTAGTTAGATAAAATTATGGCCTGGTAGCCAAGTGGTAAGGCAGGAGTCTGCAAAACTCTTATGCGCCGGTTCGAATCCGACCCAGGCCTCTCGTTGACAATTCATGGTATTTTGCTATAGTATTCTTTACTATGCGAGAATAGCTCAGTTGGTAGAGCGTCTCCTTGCCAAGGAGAAGGTCGCGGGTCCGAGTCCCGTTTCTCGCTCATATGTCCACCATCAAAGACGGCACTCAATATATCAAACAATGTCGTGATTTAGGTTTTAATGATGCTGAAATTATTAGTGCTATGAAAAAAGCTAATTGGCAAGAAGCCGATATCCATGCTGCCTTAATAGCGGCTCCTAAACCAAAAGCTGCTCGACATGCCTCAAAAATTATCCTGTATATTATAATTGGAGTAGTCATTTTGACTCTCTTAGCTGTAGCTGGCTTAATAATCTATACTCGGTTTACAAACTAAACATTTTTGTCTATGATGATATGTAAGCTACGGCCTTGAGTCTATCGAGAGGCCCGGGTGGTGAAATTGGTATACACAACAGACTTAAGATCTGTCGACGCAAGTCTTGCGGGTTCGAGTCCCGCCCCGGGCACTTATGCTACCTCCTGTCATTAAAAAAGCAATTATAGCCTTGCATGTTACTGCCGCAATAAATGCCTTGGCCGCTTTATTGTTTTTTATTTTTATCATTGTATTTATCTTTATTGGAGTGAGTGATTTTGTACCAGATGGAGACATGCTTACTAGTATAGTGGGCTTGGTTTATTTGATGATGATTGATGGCATACTATTGGGTATGGCTATATTTACTGAAATTGTCATCCATCAGTTAAAGCAAGGTCGATATTGGGCATGGATCGCTGGCATGATTATTTCCGGCATAAATTTACCTTCACTCTATTTTGTATTGGGATTGTTTGGTATCTTAGGCTTAGCAAATAAAACAGTAGCCAAATATTACATTGACCGTGCTTAAAATATTGCACGACGTATGAAGATATGCTAAATCTTCTTTCGTTTTATTACATTCACAATTTGTTGATGTACTTTACCGTTCGACACAATTAAACCATTGTCTGCAAAATTAGCGGTCTTACCAGAAAAATCGGTTACATGGCCGCCTGCCTCTTTTACCAGTAGTACTCCGGCCGCAACATCCCAAATTCGAACTGGAGGTGTAATAATCATACCGTCCACTCGGCCAGAAGCCACAAACGCCAACTCTAGCGATGACGCTCCAAAATGCCGCATCGATCTAGCCTCAAATTCAAATTGCTGATACGCTGAAATAGCGCGTTGCAATGACGTTTTTTCGTGCGAATAGGCAAAACATAAAAAAGATGTATTAAGCTTATCTTCATTAGAAACATGTAGCCGCACTTCATTACACTTAGCGCCGCGGCCTCGCTCGGCCACAAACAATTCGCGTGTGTAAGGCGAATAAATAATGCCCAAAATAGGTTTATTGTCTTTTAACAATGCTAACGTTGTAGTAAAAAAAGCATGGCGCATAATAAAATTCGTTGTGCCGTCAAGCGGATCTACCACCCACTGGTAACCGGTGCTACTAGTACTATTAGTTAATCCCTCTTCTTCCGATAAAATACTATGCTGTGGATAGGCTTGTTGTAATTTACTTACCAAAAACCGATTTACTGTGTAATCATATTTAGTTACTAATTCACGTTTATTTTTAAAACGAATCTGCTCTGGTGCTAACTTATGGAACTCTTGCATTAACATATTTCCCGAGCGCAGGGCTAAACCAATAGCAAATTCTTTAATGTTTTTCATACACATCTACTATACCATCAAACCAGCAAACTTCATATCCTGGCTAATTTTTTCAATATAGCTACATCTTTATCTCTCCCTTCAAATTGAGTCTCTAAAATAAAATCCAGCTTGCGTAATTTAGCGTGCTGCAATAAATATTTAAAACCCGCCTGACCAATGTACCCTTGGCCAATGTGTGCGTGACGATCTTTTTTTGAATTAAGCTCCACTTTTGAGTCATTCACCTGAACTACGATTAATTTTTTTAAACCCACAGTTTTGTCTATTGTTTTCACCAGCGCATGAATATCTTTAGCTGTGCGTAAATCATAGCCCGAACCAAAGGCATGAGCTGTATCTAAACAGATTCCTGTTTTACTATCATATTCTTCTATTCCAGCTAACATTTCAGCTAATTCTTCAAAAGTGCAGCCTAGCACACTACCGCTACCAGCAGCGTTCTCTAGCAACAATTTACAACTACCTGTATAGCCGTCTAAAATTTTCTGCAGGCTAGTGATAGCCACTGCAATACCCGTGGCACGATCTGGCTGGCTAGCCGCACTACCCGTATGAAACATCACCCCAGTTGCTCCTAATTTACTGCCTCGCTCTAATTCTTGTCGCAACATGGCAATAGAACCGTAGCGTACTCGGGTATTCGCTGAGGCTAGGTTTACTAAATACGGAGCATGGATATAATAACGTTTAAATCCCCCTGCTTTAATATTGGCTTTAAATTTAGCAATTTCTTCCTCGCTAAGAAGAGGACACTTAAACGTTTGCGGTGGTCGCGAAAACATTTGAAACGTTTCGAGTTGTTCAATTTGAGCGTTTAGTGGAGCGTTCGACACTCCGCCAGCTGCTGAAACATGAGCACCAATTTTAGACATGACTTAAGTATACTGATTTAATGTAGCTCT
>CAZZNZ010000067.1:0-4764 GCA_964655875.1 uncultured Gammaproteobacteria bacterium
ACAAACCTATCAACCTTTAGAAATCATTTTTGTGGACAATGCTTCGCAAGATGATAGTGTTGTTTGGGTGAAAACTCAAACCATTTTAAAAATTGATCGGCTGATTGTGAATACTGCTAATGATTGGTATTGCAAAGGTAATAATACCGGCATTCGTGTTGCAACCGGAAAATATATTCTATTTTGTAATGATGATGTGATGCTTGAATCGAACTTTATTGAACAGTTAGTAACTACGATGCAGACGGATAATAAAATTGGAATGACGGGTGGAAAATTATTAAAAATGATCAAGTCGGGCGAAGATCGGATCATTGATACAGCTGGCTTAGCTATGTATCGTACTAGACGCGTTGTGAATCGCGGTGAAAATGAAGTAGATCGTGGCCAATATAATACACAGAGTGAATTATTCGGTATTAGTGGTGCTGTAATGATGGTGTCTAGAATAGCAATAGAACAAGTACAAAATCGTGGACAGTTTTTTGATGAAGATTTTGTAGCCTATAAAGATGATATCGATGTGAGTTGGCGAATGCATTTAGCTGGTTTTAAAGTAATGTATATACCAAGTGCGGTTGGCTATCATGCACGTACTATTCAGCAATCTACACTAAACCGACGTCATGAAAAATCTGCGATTATTCGTGGTTATTCGTATCGAAATCATCTTTGGACATTAATTAAAAATGAAACATGGAAAACGTTTTTCATGCATAGTCCTTGGATTATTACTTATGAAGCAAGCAAACTAGTATACATACTATTTTTTGAAATTCACACTTTACAATATTTACCACCGATGTTAAAAAGAGCTGTCATCATGCGTCGAAAACATCAACGACCCGCACTAAATTATACACCACAGTTATGGATCAACTAATGTTATCAATCATTATCTTAAATTATAAAACCAGTCACTTATTGCGGTTGGTTTTAAAAAATTTACTTAAGCTAGAAATCACCGTTTCGTTTGAGATAATTGTAGTGGATAATGCTTCTGGCGATGGTAGCGCTGAAATGGTGGAGCGACTATATCCTCAAGTTACCTTAATTAAAAATCCAAAAAATATTGGCCATGCTCAAGGCAACAATGCAGGTATTAAAGTTGCTAAAGGTAAATATGTGGTGATTTTGAACAGTGATATTATTTTTCGACAAGCTAAAGATATTACAGAAATTATTCATTATTTAGAACAACATTCTGATGTGGCAATTCTTGGCCCAAAATTATTAAATGCCGATAATACGACACAGATTTCATGTTTTCGACCTTATAGCAAATTCACTCCTCTTTATCGACGCACTCCTTTAGGTAAGCTGGCCGTGGCAAAGCGCGATTTAAACCGTCATTTAATGAGCGATTTTGATCACGCTGAAACTAGCGAGGTAGATTGGTTGCTAGGCGCGGTGTTGTTTATGCGTAAAGCAGTATTAGATCAATGTGGTGCTCTAGATTCTAGATTTTTCTTGTATTTTGCTGATTATGAATTATGTGATCGTGTGAAATTTTACGGTTATAAAGTGATGTATTATCCGCTCGTCAATATCGTGCATTACCATCGGCGCGAGTCTGCCGATGGCTCCATGTGGGGCGGATTAGGCAGTTTACTAAATTATACTACTAGGGTACACTTAAAAGATTGGTTTACTTATTTAGCAATCAAAAAACAAGGTTATGGTTCTCATTCCTAATATCAAACAGTCCAAATATTCCAAAGCCAATCAACGCGCTCATAAAGTGATAAGTCATGCTAAAGTAAAATCACATTTATCATGGTTTAAACGTCATCGACGAATTGTTGCAACTATAGCGGTAATGTTCAGTGTGGTGTTTATATCTAGTGGAATAGCGTTTGCTCAAGGTAGTACATTATATCGTTATACTATGGCTGCCAAAAATAATGTGGCAACAGCGAAAGTAGCAGCAGATAAAAAAGATTTTACGGAAGTAGGCAAGCAGTTGGTTTTAGCACAACAAAATTTAGAGGCTGCTCAAACAGCTTCAAGTAAAATGGCTTGGATGAAATGGATGCCAGTGTTTTCTACTCAGTTTAAAGCCGTTGATCATTTATTAATCGGCGGAACGGAACTAGCCAGTGCCGGACAAGATATTGTGGTGGTAGCCGAAGATATTTTCTCAGTTTGGCCCGAAGAAAGCGCTAGTTTTAACAGTATTTCATTATCAGATCGTAAAGCTTTGCTCGCAAAAATTGAAGCATCACCTGAGAAATTGATAGGCGCTCAAACTAAACTTAATGTGGCCATTGAAGCCTTTGATCGTATTCCTGAACGAGGGGTGATTGGCCCACTAGGTGAACTCACTGGATTGTTACGAGACAAGTTACCTTTAATGAAAGAATTGGTACATAAAGCTTTGCCAGTTCTGCAAGTAGCTCCAAAGATTGCAGGTTATCCTGAACAGCAAACCTATTTATTCTTGTTGCAAAATAATTGGGAATTGCGAGCTACCGGTGGTTTTATTGGTACATACGGTATTTTAGTATTGCAAGCGGCCAACATTGAGCAGTTTGAAACTCATAATATTTATAATTTAGACGAACCAGCTAAAACCACCCTTTTTCTAGACCCACCAGAACCTCTTAAGCGCTACTTAAAGATTAAGCAATGGTTCATGCGTGATTCTAACTGGGATCCGGATTTTCCAACTACAGCTAACACGGCAGAAGATTTCTATCATGCTGAAAATGGTCCTATTGAACAAATTGATGGAGTGTTATCTGTTACACCTGCGTTTATTCAGGATTTAATGAAACTTACTGGCCCTATTACAGTGGATAATCAGGAATATAATGCTGAAAATGTGATTGAAGAATTAGAATATCCATCAGAATTTGGCTACGTTAAAGAGGGGTTAAACGATTCAGAACGTAAAGTAGTGATTGGTAAGCTTGCCACTCTGCTTAAAGAAAAATTATTAAATTTACCTAGTTCAAAATGGGGAGAACTTTGGGAAATACTTTTAAAGAACTTAGATGAAAAACATGTTTTAATCTATTCTAAAGATCATCAAGTGCAAGAATTAATGCAAGAATTGGAATGGAATGGCGCAATGATCAATCGACCTGGAGATTATTTAATGGTAGTAGATAGTAATTTGGCAGCGCTAAAAACCGATAAAGTGATGGTCAAAACTATTAATCGCACTTTAACCAAGGAGGGCGAAGATTATATCGTAAATCTAGAGCTAGTCTATAATCATACAGGTGTGCAGGACGATGATTTTATTACTCGGTATCGTTCTTATACTAGAATTTATGTTCCGGAAGGCAGCGAATTATTAAGTTCAGAGGGATTTTTAACGAATTCAGAATTTGAAGGTGGGCGACCAGTAGAGGCTGCTACTAATACCTACGATCTAAGTCATAAAACGGTATTTGAGGGGTTCATTTCTGTGGAAGCTATGTCTATTAAAACTGTGACGTTAAAATACAAATTGCCACGCGATATGGCTAATTATATTAGCAATAACCACACTTATGCGTTGTATTTGCAAAAACAACCTGGAACAAACAATGTAATACTCAACTCATCCATTGATTTTGGTAAAAAGATCGGTCAGTTTACACCGGTTGACAGTATGCAAAAAATTGGCAATAATAAGGTGCAATTTAATGTACCATTCAAACTAGATTACGCTTTAAATATTGATTTTGAATAATTCTTACCATGCTATTCGTAAAAAAAATCGGCATTGATTTAGGGACCGTAAACACTTTAGTTTATGTGCCTCGTCGCGGTATTGTTATTAATGAGCCATCTGTTGTAGCTGTAGGTAAACAAGAACGGGTGGTATTAGCCGTGGGAAGTGAAGCTCGTGAAATGATTGGTCGAACACCAGACACTATTGTGGCTAAACGTCCGTTAAAAGACGGGGTGATTGCTGATTATAAAACCACGGAAAGCATGCTGCGTTATTTTATTAATAAGGCACTGGGCGGCATTCGTTTAATTAGTCCAGAAGTGATGATTGCGGTTCCGGCTGGAATCACCTCTACTGAACGTCGGGCTGTAATCGACGCTACATTACAAGCTGGAGCCAAAGCAGCCTATATTATTAAACAACCCGTTGCTTCTGCTATTGGCGCTGGTATTCCCATTGGTTCAGCCTCTGGTCACATGATTATTGAAATTGGTGGTGGTACTAGCGAAATTGCGGTAATCTCCTTGGGAGGGATTGTTGCCAATACGTCTGTTCGGATTGGCGGAACGAAGTTTGATTATGCTATTCAAGAATATGTTCGTAAACAATATAATCTAGCAATTGGTGAACGTAGTGCTGAAGAGCTTAAAATTAAAATTGGTTCAGCCCTACCATTAAAAGAAAAGCTCTGTGTGGAAATTCGTGGCCGTGATATGATCACCGGTTTACCTAGAACTACAGAAGTAACATCGGATGATGTCACGCTAGCTATCCAAGATGAATTACAAGGCATTATTCAGGCCGTGAAAGGTGTATTACAAGATACCCCACCAGAATTATCGGCCGATGTCATTGATAAAGGAATGGTAGTATCGGGTGGATCAGGCATGTTACGCAATTTGAATGAATTACTCGCTAGAGCCATTGGGGTGCCAGCTTACGTTGCCGATGACCCCTTGCAAAATGTAGTAAAAGGCACAGGCATTGCTTTGGATAATTTGGAATCTTACAAGCGCTCAATTTTGGCTACTAAATAAAGTTTCATGATCACTATTGGTATTGATGCGTCGCGCGCTAATGTTACTAAACGCACTGGTACC
>CAZZNZ010000068.1:0-4579 GCA_964655875.1 uncultured Gammaproteobacteria bacterium
CTTGGAAAAACTACCAATAATCAAGCGGAGTATCGAGCGGTGTTATTAGCGATGCAGGAAGCTGTTAAATTTAAGGCCAAACATTTTGAGCTAGAAGAAATTAAATTTTTTCTCGATTCTGAACTGATTGTAAAACAAATGAATCGGGAGTATCGGGTGCGCGATGTTCATTTACAAAAACATTTTGTGCAGATTTGGAACTTAATGACGCAGTTTAAAAAAGTAACCTATACGCACATACCACGAGCGCAAAACAAGCGGGCCGATCAGTTAGTGAACGAAGCAATTGATGCGGCGATTATTGAATAATCTCGTATGTTTACTATAAAGTTTGTAGACTCAGAGTAAAATCAATATTTTTTGAGTCAGAGCTTACTATATCTAGTGAAACATCATGCATTGTCAAACAATCATTATTTTGCTATACCTAATGTAGATGATCACTAATAGATTACAATGGAAAATAGGTGGTGAAGCTGGTTTTGGCATCATGACGATTGGTTTTGTGTTTTCCAAAATTTGTACGCGTGGCGGATTGCGCACCTTTGCTTATCCAGAATACCCATCTTTAATTCGAGGCGGTAACAACACTTACCAGATTGTGGTGGATGCTGATCAAGCCACATCACAACGGCATGAAGTGCATTTGTTAGCTTGTTTAAATAAAGAAACATTTGTGCTGCATAAAAATCAATTAACCGATGATGCGGCAATTATTTACGATCCGGCCGATTTTAATGGCGGTGCGCCTGAATCTATACCGCATAAATCAAATCAGATGTTTGTGCCAGTGCCTATGAGTGCAATTGTGCAGCAACGTGGCGGTATACGAGTAGAACGTAATACCATTGCACTCGGCGCTTCTTTTGGTTTACTTGGTTATCCATTTCATTTTATTGAGGAAGTGCTAGCAGATTGGTTCGGTAAAAAAAAGGCAGAACTTGCACGTACTAATATTGAATTAGCAAACATTGGTTATGAAGCGGTTGTAGGTAAGTATAAAAATTATAGTTATGCGCTGGAGCCAGTGGTTCATAATAAATTACAGATGGTAGTGTCTGGTAATAGAGCTATAGCCATGGGGGCATTAAAAGCCGGGATGAAGTTTTATGCGGCATATCCAATGACACCCTCTTCGGAAATTTTAGGTTATCTTGCGCGTCAAGAACGCACTATGAATATAGTAGTAAAACATACTGAAGATGAAATTGCTGCCATAAACATGGCTATCGGGGCAGCTTTTGCTGGTGTACGCGCTATGACAGGTACATCTGGCGGCGGATTTGCCTTAATGGTAGAAGCTTTAGGCATGGCAGGCATAGCAGAGGTTCCAATAGTGATAGTAATGGGACAGCGTCCTGGACCATCTACTGGCATGCCGACTTGGACAGCGCAAGGTGATTTGCGCTTTGTGTTACACGCTTCACAAGGTGAATATCCTGTTATTGTGTTATCTCCCGGTGACGTGACGGAATGTTTCTATCTTGCCTTTACAGCCCATAATCTAGCAGAAAAATATCAGCTGCCTGTTATTTTGTTAGTAGATAAATATGTACAAGAATCGTGGCAATCGGTAGCACCGTTTAACACTGAATCATTACAGGTACAGCGTGGTAAATTATTAACACAAACTGAATTAGATGAAGCGGTAAAAATTACTGGAAAATATTTGCGTTATCAACATGCAGTAGATGGCGTCTCGGCTCGAGTGCTTCCTGGTATGCCAAGCGGACGTTATATTGCTTCATCATACGAACATGATGAAACTAGTTTTTCTACCGAAGATGCAGCTGAAGTGACAGCACAAATGGATAAGCGTTTTAGCAAACTAAACACCTTTTTAGCCAACGATGTTCAGGGTCCAGAATTTTATGGTGAACCAGATGCCCAAGTTACCATTGTAGGCTGGGGGTCTACCAAATTACCAGCTTTAGAAGCCTTACGTTTAGCTTCGCAAGCTGGTATCACGCTAAATTATTTGCATTTTACGTATATTCAGCCATTGCCAGTAGCGCAAGTGCAACAGGCTTTTAGTAAAATAAAGCAATCGTTAATCGTTGAAGGCAATAAACAAGGTATGTTAGCTGGTTGGATTAAACAACATACTGGTATTGTATCATCGGCTAGTTTTAATAAATATAATGGTCGGCCGTTTTATCCTGAAGAATTAGTGGCTCAAGCCAAACAATTATTAAATAAATAATTATGTCTGTTACTTTAGCCCAAACCAATACACAAGCTCAACCCACTTGGTGCCCGGGGTGCGGTGATTTTCGTATTTTGTTAGGCATTAAAAAAGCGTTGGTGGCAATGGGCAGGCCATTACATGAAACTTGCATTGTTTCTGGTATTGGTTGTTCTGGTAAATTAAATCATTTTATTAATACTTATGGTTTTGAAGGTTTGCACGGACGCACCCTACCGTTATTAACGGGTATTCATTTAGCTAATCATACGTTAAATGCTGTAGCGGTAGGAGGTGATGGTGATGGTTATGGTATTGGCTTAGGGCATTTAATGCATGCAATGCGGCGCAATCTGAACATGACATATATTATTCATGATAACCAAATCTACGGCTTAACTACCGGACAATATTCACCTACTACTAAACCAGGCACTAAAACGGCCTCCTCACCCTTTGGAGCGATTGAAACTCCAGTAAATCCGATTAAGCTTGGGTTAGCGTCTGAAGGAGTTAGCTTTATTGCTCGTGGATTTGCTGGTGATGTGAACCATTTGCACAAGTTAATTCTCGAAGGCATGAAACATGATGGTTTTGCCGTGATTGATGTTTTACAACCTTGCACCACGTTTAATAAAATCAATACCTACGAGTTTTATCGAGAGCGAGTGTACAAATTAGAAGATGATACAACTTACGATAAAACCGATAAAATGCAAGCGTGGAAACGCTCTGAAGAATGGGATGAAAAAATACCTATCGGTATTTTTTATCAAGTGCAAGCGGATATGTATGAAAATCATTTACCCGAAATTGCTCAGCAACCATTAGTACATTACGATATTTCCAACATTGATATTACCCCATTGTACCAGGAGTATTTGTAGAATAGCTTGAACCATTACGCTGCGTTTGACTTTTTTAGATAAACATGTCAAAAATAAGGTACATTTCGATTGCAATTTAGGTTAGCCATGGCTAAGTAAATTAGGTGATTGCCCGGTTATTTTGCTAACGCAAACTGAACGGGAGGAAAGTCCGAACATTCTCCTTTTAGTAGGAAGGGTAGCGGGTAACACCCGTTCATCGTGAGGTGCAAGGTGCGAGCAGAGACGATTAATTACGTAAGTAATGAATTGCCCGGACCGTTCGAATAGAGCATTTCGGGTAAGTATACTAGTAATAGTATAGTGAAACGGCTAAATCCTTATCTGAATGCAAGAGCAAATTTTCTGTAGAGTAGCCTAGGCAATCTACAGATGGTAGCTCGCTAGAGCTGTGTAGTAATATACAGTCGAGATAGATAATCACCCTGGACAGAATTCGGCTTATCGATTTACTTAGCTATGAGTAATCTATGAAAAAGATCGAATTATTTTTTAGCGCCATACTCGTACCGTTGGATTATGCAATGGTGTTGTTAGCTGGTTGGCTAGCATATCGTTTACGTTTTACACATTCAGTAGTGGGATGGCGGGATATTGTTTATCCATTACCATTTGATGAGTTTTTTCGAGGACTAATGCTCTTTGGTGTAGTCTTGTTAGTGATTTTTACTTGGAATGGACTATACGATATTACTGGTACACGTCGTATTGTAGATGAAGTGCGTAAAGTCTTCGTAGCTTGTTCTACCGGTGTGGTGTTTGTATTAGTGCTATTATTTTTTTATCGTGAGTTGTTTTCTTCACGGTTTATCATTTTAACTACTTGGGTGGTAAGTATTCTATTTATAGCAACGATGCGATTTTTAGTAATTCAGTTAGAGCGTTGGTTGTTTGGGAGGGGCATTGGTATACACCAAGTTTTGTTAATTGGTGATAATCGGTTAACTCAAGTTTTAAACCAAGCAATTATTGAATCGCCAACCCTGGGTTTTCGAGTGGTAGAACGAGCCAAGCATGTGGATGAAATGTTATTTACGAAATTAGAAAAAATTATTCGGTTAAAACATATTGATGCAATTATTTCTACAGACGCTGACTTAAATCATAAGCAAGCTAGCCGATTAATCGAGTTCTGTCAGCTTCATCATTTGCAATTTAAATATACGGCAGATTTATTTGATACCCAAATGACCAACATTACTATCCGTCCCTTAGCGGGCATACCAATTGTGGAGGTGCATAACACTCCGCTCCAAGGCTGGAGCAGAATTTTTAAACGATTATCAGACATGATTTTTAGTCTATTACTTATTATTGTTACAGGGCCAATCATGTTGATTGTAATGGTAGCCATTCGTTTAGAATCGCCTGGACCAGTAATTTATCGTAATCGCCGAGTAGGAGAGCAAGGTAAACTATTTGATGCTTTAAAGTTTCGATCGATGTATCAACAATATTGTATTGGTGAACAGTTTAAAGATACCATCAAAGCTTTAGCTTTTGAGCA
>CAZZNZ010000069.1:0-4576 GCA_964655875.1 uncultured Gammaproteobacteria bacterium
CTCACCGACACTAAAAAGGTTACTATATTTTTCTAAACCTGGCTTTAATTCTTGAAGTGTCCGCTCCAGTTCTAATCTTGTGCTTTCTAGGTCTGCTAGTATTTCTGGGTCTTTGGTTATGGCCTTACTTCTTTCAAGAGCCTGTTGTTCAAGTTGTTTAAGCGGAGTATTAGAATCTGCTGGTGGAGTGGCATCATCAATGTCATGAATAGGTAATTGATTAATAAAATCTCTAAGTTTTTCAAGCACTTCTGGAGATGGTTCTACAACCGCATTAGCAGAAGATTCATTATTTTCTGTTGCTGGCTTACCATCATGATTTAAAAATAAAATAGCTGCTAATACAATGCGGTATAGTTTGTTTCTTCTGTGTTTCTCCAAAGATAGTTCAGCGCTCTTGTTTTGTTTTTCTTGAAAAACCATATTTTTTATAAGATTAAAATTTAGCATCTAACGTCATTGAGCCGTCAGCCAGGATTGAACTGGCGACCTCCCCCTTCATTACTACCTACGTTTTAGATATGGCATAGGATTAGACTGTATCTTTCCGCCTGAGGCGAACCCTTGTCAGTCGTTCGGGCGATCAATGCTGAACGCCACGGTCTGAACCACTTGTATGGCCTTTAACCGTTATTCGGGATTCACTTACAAGTCGCCTTGTAGGTGGGCAAAACTCTCTCGAGTTCACCATGGGGGTGCTCTACCAACTGAGCTACGACGGCACTAAAAATGTTCAAGTGATTAGAATTGTTGGAGATGTTGAAATTACAACTCGCAATTCGAACAGTTCAAACAACTCTAATAGTTTTAACACTAACTATAACGCATCGATCTGCTTCTGATAATCTGTTAATTTCTGATTTTCCGGATTCACTGCTACAAATCGATCTAACGCACTTTGCGCTTTATATTTCAGCTTATTTAGAATAGCAATTTCTACATATGCGTCAAGGTTTTTGGGATTATTCGGTGATACTTTCAAGGCTTGTTCATAAGCATCCAACGCATCGTCCAATTTACTAGTATCTTTATACAAATTACCTAGATCTTGCCAAACTGTTTCATCACTAGTATCTAACTGCGTTAAAAACTGTAAAGTTTCAATAGCATGAGGTAAATCTTTCTGAACTAAATACACCTTTGCTAAGCCATGATAAGCTTCACTAGCCATGCTATTTAAAGCAATCGCGGCAATATATTGCTTTTCAGCCTCAATGTATTTTTCTTCCGCTAACAAGTCATTCGCATGCTGAATTAAGACCTGAGCAGACTGCTGCTGTGTATCATCACTTTTACTACTTACATTAGCCGCCATCTTATATTTTTCTTCTAAAACTAGTAGTCTCTTATACCAGCTTCTAAACATAGTTTTAACCGCGCGCAACACAGGAACAACCATTTTCTGAACAATCATTTTACCATGCCCCACTTTACGACTAAACCGATCCTGAATTAATGAGTGCTTTTTCATCCGCTGTCGGTACTCAGGCATAGCCTCAAGATCTAATGCCTTCAACTGCGGAATTTTACGAAGATACAAAACAACAATAACCACTGCGCTGGATAAACCAACCACCGCTGGAACAATATAGTACAGCAGCGTCCAATCCATAATTTTATTATAAACTGATTCGCTTGATTTCCGCTACCTGAATATTTTCTCCTAATTCAGCAATTTTGGTTGTAATCATTTCCTGGACAGTTTTACTATCATCCATCACAAACGCTTGATTCAACAAACAAACCTCAGCATAATATTTCTCCAACTTACCTGCAACGATTTTATCAATAATATTAGCAGGCTTATTTTCTTTAGCTAATACTGTGCGGTACACATCTTTCTCTTTTTCAACCACATCAGCAGGAACTTCGACACTAGAAATGTAAGTGGGATTAAACGCTGCCACATGTAAAGCCAATTGATGAGCCAGCTCTTTAAATTGTGGTGTACGGGCCACAAAATCAGTTTCGCAATTTAATTTCACTAACACACCTACCCGACCATTGCCATGAATGTAGGCTTCTACAATGCCTTCTGTAGCCACGCGATCTTGTTTTTTAGCAGCTACTTTTTCACCGCGTTTACGCAATAGTTCAATGGCTTTTTCATAATCATTATTAGCTTCAGCTAAAGCTTTTTTAATATCTAATACTCCAGCGCCAGTTTGACTACGAATTTGTTGAATTAAACTTGTATCCATATAAATAATTATTGCGCTTAACTAGGAGTAACTGGGGTAGCTACTTTAATTTTTGCTTTGCCACGTTGAACTGCCTCTACAACTTTACTCATGATATAAGCAACCGACTTCATTCCATCATCATTGGCGGGAATAATATAATTTACTTTATCTGGGTTAATATTGGTATCAGTTAAAGCCATAGTAGGCACCCTCATTCGTTTAGCTTCAGCCAAAGCAGTTTTATCTTTTTTACAATCTAGCACAAACAATAAATCGGGTAAGCCCTTCATTCCTTCAATGCCACCTACTAAATGTTCTAATCGATCAATTTCCCGTTCCATCACTAAACGCTCTTTTTTAGTATAGCGGTTATGCCATTCTCCGCTATCTCGACCTTCTTTTAAAGTAGTTAACTTCTTCATCAACTGGCTAACATGCTGATGATTAGTGAATAACCCGCCAAGCCAACGTTCCATTACATAAGGCATGCCGACGGCATCAGCACTTTGCTTGACAATGGGCTGTACTTGCCGTTTGGTTCCTAAAAATAAAATGGTTTTCCCTTGAGCAGCTGTATCCTCTAAAACAGCCATAGCTTTATCTAAATATACTTTGGTTTGCTCTAAATCAATAATAGAAATTTCGTTACGCACACCAAAAATAAACGGTTTCATTTTTGGATGCCGCTTAGCAGTTTTGTGACCAAAATGTACACCAGCCTGGAGCATCTCCAATAAGGAAGTATCGGTTGTATTCATAATTCTTTATACTACTACTAGCACAACCGAGGAGAACCCTGAGTTTGTTGAAGGGCAAGACTCCTCGGTTAACGCACTAGTATGATTAATGAGATAATGTTATAGGGGTAGTTTATTTCAAGTTTACTTTCGCACCAGCCTCTTCTAATTTCTTCTTCATGGCTTCAGCATCAGCTTTTTTTAAACCTTCTTTCACCACTTTTGGAGCACCATCTACTAAATCTTTTGCTTCTTTTAAGCCTAAGCCAGATACTTCACGTACTACTTTAATTACACTAATCTTGTTAGCTCCAGCTTCAGCTAATTCCACATTGAAACTATCTTTCTCTTCTTCAGCTGCACCACCAGCTGCGCCAGCACCTGGCATCATAGCCATCGCCATAGGAGCGGCAGCAGATACACCAAACTTATCTTCTAGGATTTTGACCAGCTCAGCTAAATCGAGCACGGACATTTTTTCAATTTGTTCTACCAAAGCTTTAAATTTCTCTGGTACCTCTACATTCTTTTTTTCTTCGTCTGCCATATGATTACTTATTGATTAGAAACGTAACGTATTACGTCTTTACTTAATTATTTTATTTATGCGGTTTTTTTATCCTTCACCGCATTTAATACATTCACTAAACCTCGCAAATTACCAGCTAATACATTCACAAATCCACTTACTGGCGCTTGTAACGACCCAATTACTTTGGCCAATAATTCTGGTTTACTTGGTAATTTAGCAAGATTTGTTACCTGATCTGCATTCATCACTGCTTTATCCACCACAGCTCCATAAAACATTACTTGTTCATTGGTTTTCTTAAAATCAGCTACCACTTTTGCTGGCATCACTTCGTCTTCACCAGCAGCTACTGCAACAGCCCCTGTAATTTGTTCTGACGGAAAGGCAATGTTCTTATTTTTTAAAGCTAAGAGCAATAAATTACGCTTGGCCACAGTTAAAGTTAACTGTTCTTTACGTAAGTTTCTTCGTAACGCATCCAATTGAGGCATTTTTAAACCTTGATGATTGAACATTACTATCCCCTTATGTTCAAGAACTTGCTCAATATCTTTCAAGGCATCAACCTTTTGTTGTCTATTTTTAGGCATATTTTACGTCTTTACAAATAAAAACTGCGGATTATTACCGCAGACTAAAAAACAAATGTATGTTCCTTATCTACACAGGGCTTAAGTTTGTGCCTGTGGTCTGCGATAAACTATTAACACTATATCGTATGCTAAAAAAACCGTCAAGCATTTGTGGTTGATGTCTATGAATTAGCCTCTACTTTACGAATGCACTACCGTACCGTCAAATTTCTCACCCTGAATTGCCTTTTCAATATTGTATAAATTCCATCCATTCACAATTTTTACGGTTAAATGATGCTTCGCTGCTAATGCGCTCGCAATAGGATCGAATGGCATGTTTAAACCAGGCGTCCATTTACTGCCCGAAATTTTGCGCATTTGGCTCCATGTTATACTGGTAAGCAATTTTGCGGAACGATATTTTTTTGGATCTTTATCATAGACTCCAATTGTGTGAGTAAGATTAAATACCGTAGTAGCTTGATTTTTCATGGCCAACATAATTGCATCATAATCCGTAGAACGACCCGGCTTCCAACCTGCCCCAAA
>CAZZNZ010000070.1:0-4560 GCA_964655875.1 uncultured Gammaproteobacteria bacterium
TAACGAAATTTTCACCCTTAGCTCAATATATCTTTACTGCCGAATGGCCAAAATTTGGCTGGATTATCGCCCCCATTCTAGCCATGATTTTTATTGGTAAGAATCCAGAATAATTCAATTGACAAGCCGATTAGAGTTGTTTATACTTTGGAATACCTTCAGGAGTAGCTCAGCGGTAGAGCAGCGCGCTGTTAACGCGTTGGTCGTGGGTTCGAACCCCACCTCCTGAGCAAACAATAAATGTCTTGCTTAGAAATAATAAAGTGATTATTTGAAAAATATAAACGATATTGCTATTTTTGTTTACATCTAACTATAAGATGTAAACGATTTTTATGAGAATAGAATTAGGTTGTTTTATTCAGCAATCGACTGGATATACAGCATTTGTTCCTTGCGCATTTCCGCCAAAGCAATATATTGATATTTCTGCAACAACACAACAATTACATTCATTTGCTATGTTTGCGTTAGGAAAATTGGATGGAATTACACAATTGTTGCCTGATTTAGATTTCTTCTTGTTTATGTATGTACGTAAAGAAGCTGCATTATCCAGTCAAATTGAAGGTATACGAGCGACAATTGTAGATGTTATTGCTGCTGAATCTATATCACGTATAGATATGTCATCTGATGTCGATGATATTTTGCATTACATTAAAGCGTTGAATTATGGATTGAAGCGTTTGAAAAAATTTCCATTATCTCTCCGTTTTATTCGTGAGGTGCATAAAGTACTGATGAAAGATAGTCGAAGTACACAGTTTTCAAATCCTGGAGAATTTAGAAGAAGTCAAAATTGGATTAGTGGAGCAACACCTAAAACTGCAACATTTGTTCCACCACCAGTGCATGAAATGTATACAGCACTGGGTGATTTTGAGAAATTTTTGCATACATCTGATGATTTGCTTCCTTTAGTCAAAACTGCGCTTATGCATTCTCAGTTTGAAACTATTAAGCCTTCATAGACGTGTTTTGTGTTATGTGTTATAACATAACCTAGGTTGTTGTTAAGATTAAGGAGGTTTAATAATAATCTAGGGTTAATAATATTATCTATGTCACATCGTTTGTGTTATCGGATCGTTAGTACGAGTGTATTGATTGTGCTTTTATTGGGAGTGTATCCACAAGCCATATTTGCTGAACCGCTTAGTCATGGTTGGAATAAATCCAGTCGCCAATTGCATAGCACTAAAAGTGCTATGCAAGACATGTTTGCTACTAATCATGTGGTAATTGGGAAAACTGATGGCAAGGTTATTACTGTGCCGGTGAACTCAGTCGATCAAATTGCCGATACTTTAGCTTATTGGCGGAAACAGCCAGAAGTGAGATATGCTGAAGTAGATAATAAAGTGAGGGCTTACGGACAAAAAACTACTTGGGGCTATAAAACTATTCAAGCAGCACAAGCGCTTAGTAGTAACGGTGCCACGGGCAGTGGTGTAGTGGTGGCTGTGATAGATTCTGGTGTGGATTATAATCATGAGGATTTAGTCAATAATATGTGGGTAAATACTGGAGAAATTGCTGATAATGGTATTGATGATGATGGTAATGGCTATGCAGATGATGTACGAGGCTACGATTTTATTGGTGATGCGCCATATAATTTAATACCCGATGCTGATCCAATGGACGATGCTGGCCATGGTACGCATGTGGCTGGTATTATTGCAGCCCAGAATAATACGGTTGGTGTGTTAGGCGTGGCTCCGGAGGTAAAAATTATGCCAGTAAAAGTGTTGGATTTTTCGGGTATGGGTTACGATTCTACGGTAGCGTCTGGTATTCGTTACGCAGTAGATAACGGTGCCAATATTATTAATTTAAGTTTAGGATCTAGCGCACCTTCTACTACTATGCAAAGCGCGGTTGATTATGCCACGGCTAATAATGTATTAGTAGTGGCAGCTGCTGGTAATTCTGGTTCGTTTACTAAACCATCTTATCCAGCAGCTTACGCCGAGGTGATTTCTGTAGCGGCTAGTAATAGTGATGGAGTGCGAGAGTATTATTCCAATGCTGGCAAGATAGATGTTATTGCTCCAGGTGGGGCTATTCTTTCTACCACACCAGGTAATACCTACACTAGATATTCTGGCACTAGTATGGCAGCACCGTTTGTTAGTGGAGTAGCGGCATTAATTAGTCAAAAACAAAGTTTAACGAATGGCAGAGCTATTCGTCAGGTATTACAAACTACCGCTACGGATTTTGGTTTACAAGTTGGCCCAGACAATATCAGTGGGTATGGCATGGTAAATGCTAGTGCGGCTACCGGAACTTTATTCGGTACCACAGTGGTGGTATATAACGATGCTAGTTGGATAAAATCTGATGGTAGTGATGATACTGTAATTACAGCGGCAGTGCGTGATAGTAGCGGTAATCCGGTAGCGGGGATAACAGTTAATTGGTCCACCACTAAAGGTACATTAAGTGGCGCTAGTAGTACAACTAACCATAACGGTTTAGCTACCATTACATTAACAGCTAATGCTACTAGTGGTTTAGCAAAAATTACTGCTCAACCAACCGGTGTTACTGCCGCTTCAGTGCAAGTTACTATCATGACAGATGTGCCACAAGCAGAAGCAGTGGGTGTTAGTGAAATAGTGTCGTATGATACGCCTACCGATGATTCTAATACGAATACCACAATAGATAATATTCCATCCAATGTATTGGATGTGGGTGATAACATTGCTGTTTGGGCTCAGGGTACTAGTTACGATCGTCAAGAACATAATACAGTTTTAACTTATGCTATTAAAGATGCTGCCGGTAGTACGGTGCTATCTGGCACATCACCAACTACCACTGTAGGAACAGATTTTAGCGGTGTGTATTTCATGCCACAAACTAGAATCATTACCAAATCGGTTGTTATCCCAGAAACAGTTACCAGCGGAAAGTATACCTTAACTGTTACTTTAACAGACAGTGATAGTAAAGAAACTAGTACTCGTTCTACTAGTCTATGGATTGGTGATCAACCAGATATTTTAGTAGTGAATTATCAGCCAGGCACATGTTTTGATACACCAGTAGAAGGATTTGATCTAGGGGGTATAGTAATGTGTACACGTTCTAGCCATATGATTATGGATACGTTGTCTCAACTAGGGTATGAAGCGATGCTGTGGGATACAGCTACGTTGGGCAGTCCAACCGGCAGCGATTTAGCTGATTTTTCAACAGTAGTTTGGTTAGATTCTGGTTTATCGTATGGTGACGGCGCATCATTAAAAGCGTATTTAGATAACGGCGGTAATCTTTTGTTATCTTCAAGTTTATTAGGTGGTAACGAGGGTTTTCAGTCACCAACTGATTCATATTTTTTGTGGAATTATTTACATGCTCATTATGTATCTTTACTTATTCAGCCAACGCAAGTAGTGGGAACTGCTGGTAATAGTTTTGCCGGCCTATCTTTTAATACCGATTACTATGATTTAAATGGTAATGGCTCCCATAATAATTTTTACGCTAATGAATTAGAGTTAAATTCAGCTGACGGCGCCAAAGCCTTGCTGCAATATACTATAGGAGATTCCGCTGATAAAGTGGCTGCCTTACAGGTAGCTACCGATAAATATCGCTTAGCCTATTTTAGCTTTAATCTTGCTGGTATTAACGATGCTAGCTCTGGCAATGCTACGAGAAGTTATATTTTTAGCACTATTATGCCATGGTTAACTGGCGATGGCCCAGTAATTACCGATGTAGCTAAGCGAGTGTTTTTGAACAATAAGGCGCAAACCCTAACTATTACCGGTACGGGTTTTTCTACTACCGGTACTACCAAAGTAAAATTAGGTAAACGTTTTTTAGCCGATGTAGTAGTATCTGATAGAACTACCATTACTGCTACTATTCCAGCTGGTATGCATGTAGGTAAACAAACTTTACGGATTATTAATCCAGACGGTAAAAGAACAGTAGCTCAAGATGTTGTTACTATTCAATCCGGTGGCATTGTGTTAGATGCAGTTACCCCCACAACTATTACTAATGACGGTGAACAGTGGTTAGTGTTAACCGGCGATCGGTTTAACAAAAAAACTATGGTATTTTTAGGCAAATATCCATTAACCAAAATCAAGCACATTGGAGCAACTGAAATTAGAGCTCGTGTTCCAAATACAGTGCAGCCAGGAAAATATGTGTTACGTTTAAAAAATCCCCATAGCTCTAAAGCGCGACGCTATCATAGCATTATTGTACGTTTAGGTATTACCGATGTGTTAGAACTAGGAAAACGTAGTGCACAAGTGAAAGCTTTAGAAGCACGCTTAAAAAAACTAGGTTATTTTCATGGTAAAACGGATGATATGTTTACCGAAGATACTAAACACGCTTTAATGCAGTATCAGCACAGTCTAGGTTTGGAAGTTACTGGCACAACTAACTATTTAACTCGACATTACTTAAATAATTTAGAAACACCAGTTAGTAATGCTACTTCCTCAACCGAAGCTGAGAGTTAAGGCGAAAGCTATGGATGATAAAGTAACTATTAAAATTCCCCGGCCACTGTATAATCGT
>CAZZNZ010000071.1:0-4549 GCA_964655875.1 uncultured Gammaproteobacteria bacterium
AATAATAATACTAACTAGCGGTTTCATAAACAGTAATTAGGCTCATAAATAATAGTAAATAGCCAATGCCGAGGGGATGATTTAAATATGGAGTTAGTGCATGAGTAGATATTAATACTATAACAGCAAAGCTAGTTCCTAATAGTAATACGTCGGGTTGAATTTGCAGTAACTTGTGTGCTCGATAAAGCTGATTCACGATTAATCCACCATATAATAGTAATCCAATTAAGCCTAATTTTAACCATAAATCTAAATACCCCCATTCAAAAGAAAAAGTAATGTAAGCACCGGTAGGATTAGCTACATTTTTTATTCGCTCATCTTCTGAATAATACGTTACCGTACTACCAAAACCAGCTCCTAATACGGGATATTGTAGATTTTGCTTTAATAATGGTTTTAATAAGGCCATGCGAGATTGCGCGGCTGGTTCATGGTCTAATTCGGTAGTACGCTCAACTAATAATGTTTGGGCCGATAAAGCGGTTCCTTGATCTTTACCTAATGGCATATTAATGATAGCTAAAATAAATCCTAACGTGATGACTGTACAGGCAACCGTGATTGCTATAACTTTAACCTGCTGTTGCCAAGATGTCAGCTGATAGTATTTTACATAAATAAACAATAGCCCTACAGCACCGATAGTGGCTACCCAAAAACTACGGGAGTAGCTTAACACTAACAATACCACAGCGATGCCTGCTAACCCAGCGGCTAATTTACGTTTTTGCAATAATTGAGCCGCTAAAGCATTGCACAACGCAAAAGCGCTATAAATGTGGCTTTGAAAAAATACTCGAGAAAACCCTGTATCATATCGAGTAATTTCACCTAACCGCAAATCACGAATCCATCGATATAACGCTGGAATATAATAGTAAAACGTATCAAAATGAGAATACATAAAGAGAATAAAAGTTGTTTTGAGAAATAATAAAACTATCCCTACTACTATTAACTGAGTTATTACATGTAGTTGTTGCTTCGTAGTAATCGCTTGGCTAATAGGCAAGACTAAGGCAAAAAAAACATAGCCATTGGCATCCAAAAAGATTTGTTTGATAGGTACGCCATGCCAATACGCTAACATAATACTTAATCCTCCACAGGCCCCTAGCCCCACTAACCACGGCCAATAACTGGTCTTAAAAAACATAATTTTCCGTTGCTGGATTGCAGTAATGATCCACGCTAATAACACCACTATGAATAAACCATAGCGTATCGGTACATTAACACCAAACCAATTTGGCTCAAACATGTGCCCCTGTGAACCAATGACTAATTCTGTTACTACCGCATATACCCCGTACGGCAAGTGGTATATACTTGCTATCAATACGGCGAGTAAAATAATAGCGGTGATGCCGCTGCTAAAACCAGGATAAATAAATGCCAACCACGATAAGTTTTCAAGTGCTAGTAAGCCTATTAAAACACTAACGCACCCCTTGTAAGACATACGCTAAAGTTAAACTAATGGGATTTAGGGCATAAATCCACCAATAAGATAAACGGGAATGGTGTTTACGAAAATAAGTACGCATACTCCGATTAAACATTCGTTGAGCAGCTGGGCGAGCTAATTGAGCAAAACTTGGACCTTTAATATGAATACAGCTAACAATTGGGGTATAGAGAATTTTATAACCCGCCTTCACTAAACGTTGTTGTAAATCCACCTCTTCAAACCAATTAAAAAATGCTGGATCAAAAGAGTTGTACTGATCTAATAACGCTTTTGGCATGAACATAAATGCGCCCATGATTTGCTCCACTGTTTGTTCTTGATCATAATTAAATTTTTTTTGCCAATAGTGATCCAATAATTTTGGAAACAAATGATGCAATTTTAGTAGGATAATGGTTTGATCTTTTACTTGTGGAAACGCCCGGACTGAATATTGCTGACTACCGTCGTTATTCAATAAACGACAACCCATCATGCCAATTTTATCAGTTGTAGTGTTATATTTATCTACTAAGACCTGAAAGATATTACTTTTAATTTCTGTATCATCATTTAAAAATAAAATATATTTCCCTTGCGCCTGTGCTAACCCTTGATTATTAGCTGCGCCAAAACCATAATTTTGAGTGTTGCAAATCAATCGCACCTGAGGAAATTCATTAGTTACCATATCGACTGAACCGTCGTGAGAAGCGTTATCTATCACAATAACTTCAAAAGAAATGTTCTGCGTATAATGATAAATCGACCGTAAACATTGCCTTAAATATTGTTTTACATTCCACGAAGCAATGATAATAGATAAATCCATAGTCAGCTAACTATATCGATATTTCTCTGCTTTGTAAATGCAACGTATTGGATTGGATCATTAATAAATAATCGATGCGTTGGGTATTAAACTGATAGGGCAGTAGTTAGACGTAAAGCTAGAGGTAACCGCATAACTCACAATACCTACATTCCCGACAACAATCTTCTGGTTTAGCTTCTAAAAATTTAAGCGCCTGGATATCGGTATAAACTTGTTTAATGGTAGCGGCCAACGCGTTTACATCTTCAGTAGTTAACTCGTACTGCTTATGCGGATAGGTTTTGGTTTTCTTGCTTTGTTGCACAAAGTGAATCTCGCCTGTTTTTACAGTGCGCTTAAACTGAGGTGATCGGTCGCATAACAATTTATAGAACAGTAGTTGACGGTGATAATCCCCTCCTTTAGCTAGCTTACTGGCTTTGTTATCGGGATTACCGGTTTTATAATCTATCACATGTGCTTCGATATTATTGTCACCACATAGTTCAATCTTATCAATTTTGCCATTCACTGGCACACCGTCCACTTCAGCCACAAATTTATTTTCCACAATGGCAGGACGAACTAAACGCTCTGCGTGTTCGCGATAATATTGACTAAGCTCAGCCTTACCAAATTGCAAACTATCTTCAAAATCCTTGCTAGATAATAACTGTCGTTTTAAATAATGTTCAAATTTTTGCACTATGAATTCCTCTGCTGGCAAAGTTTTGGTGCGTAAATACTCGCCTACCATAGCTTCTAGCGCACTGTGCACTGCGGTGCCATAACCCACCGCCCGTTCGGTTGACTGAGGCGCACGCAACACATCTTGATAATAAAACAACTTGGGACAGGTTAAATAATCATTCAAATGGCTAGGGCTAAGGCTATAGTTGGCCAGCTTAGCTTTTAAATAGGCACGCTCGCTTTCATTATAATTTACCGGTGGAGTTTTTAATAAAATCGTTTGTAAGCGTTCTAAGGCTTCGGTTTCGATGGCTGTTGTATCAATAGCTCTAGTAAGCTTAGATGCAATTTCGGAAACGAATACACTCGGCACCTGAGCTCGGCCAGCAGCCGTAGCTGCATACGAAGTAATATACAACACTTGCTTGGCCCGCGTCATGGCTACATAAAACAAGCGCCGCTCATCTTCATTATGGGTAGGATCCGCCGACGCCGCCTGGTGTAAAATACCATTGGGCAAACTTAACACCGCGCGCTGTGGCACATTACCCCAGTGCTTATCTACCGCCTGCATAATGAATACATGCTCGAACTCTAACCCTTTGGCTTTATGCGCGGTTAATAAATGCACGGCATTGGTACTGGTTTGTAATACAGCTTCGGTAAGCGTGAGCTGATTATCACGGAATAGTTCAATGTACTCTAAAGCCTGCCGCAAGGTAATATCCGGCTCAACCCGCTGTAGACGTTTTAATTCATCTAACAAAGTGTTTATACGGTTTAAATGCTCAATCTTATCGGGCAGGCTTAACACATAATCTAACAAACCAGATTCCTGCAGCACTTGCTCAAAAAATCGAACAAATTTTTTGTTCACGCTACTTTGACGCCAAGCTAACAATTTTTGAGCAAATTGATTCAGTTGATTCACTTGCTCTACTCCAGCTTCAGCTAACCATTCAGCATTAAACAACATTTCGTTTAAGTGATGTTCTTTCACACTCAATATTTTTACCATATCTAATGGAGCAAATTTTAAAAAATTAAAATGCAAAATAGTAAACAGGGTTTCATTGGGTTGTGGTGCTGCTATGTAACGTAATAGTGTTAATAATTGTTGCACATAAGTATCACGCATAATATCTACCCCAGCGGCCAAATAGAACGGGATTTGAAAATATTCCAGTACATCCATTAAATTGTCCGCATCACGATTATTGCGATAGATAACGGCAATTTCGCTGGCAGCTACACCGGTTTGTAATAATTGCTGAATCTGTTTGGCAATCCAATAGTGTTCGGTATGCACCGTTGCAAATACGCCCAACTGCACTGGCTGAGCTGGTAACGATTTGGCGGCAACCAGCGTGGGTTCAATCTTAGGATAATACTGTTGTAAACTATGTTGGTTGTGATTAATCACCGATTTGGCGGCATCCAAAATCGTTTGCTGGCTACGATAGTTTTGCCGCAAACTAATTAACTTAGCCGCTGAATACCGTTCCATAAAAAACAAAATATTCTCTAAAGAAGCACCCTGAAAACGATAACTGGATTGGCGATCATCCCCCACGGCACCGGCAACCTGC
>CAZZNZ010000072.1:0-4523 GCA_964655875.1 uncultured Gammaproteobacteria bacterium
TGAGCAATGAGGCAGATTTGAAAATGTATAATAATTCAGATAGGATTGCTGCGGGAATTTCTATTCATGGTGATTATTTTCGTGATGGTAAAATAATAATGTTAGACGATGGTAAACTAATAATTCAACCAAATATACGGCGTTACAACAATGATATGAAGATTTTTAATACGTATAAATTTGATACCGCTACACAAATGTTTGTGTTTTTAGATAAGCTTAACACTCTTCAATCCAACTATTCTAAATTATCACAAGCACAAGAGTATGAATATGGTTCTGATCTTGATGCAGATCGGAATGCAGCTAAACAGGAGTTAGAAGAGTATCTACAAAACTATAATCAGTAAGAAGCTTAAAATACTATATTAGTGTTATTTATGAAAAAAAATATCCAACTCATTTTAGCACTGTTTTTATTGTGCGTCCCATCGTTTGTTTATGCGGCAACGGATAATATATTTTCTTGGGATAAACAGCCTCTTGATATTGAAGGTAGCAACGGCTGTTATTTGAGCTTGGTAAAAAAATTTAAAGGTAACTACTATACTTTTCAAGGAAAATCATTTAGTACAGAATCAAACGATAAAATTTTTGTCGGTATGACATCTCATGATGGTGTGACGTGGCAGATGATTTCAGAACAGTTTGGAAAAATGGGTGATACTGATGTTATTCAGGCAGCAGTTTTAAAAAACAGCCAGGGAAATGAACATCTCTATGTATCCACTACAAACAGAGAATATGGAACTAATGTGTATAGAACAAGCGATGGTAAAAAATGGGATCGCGTTATTGCCAACGGCTTAGATTCAAAGCATAACGATGAAATTAGAGGAATGGTAGTATTAGATGGCACCCTGTTTTTCTTTACCGAAAACGATGTCGATAATAATGCCAATGGTTCAAAAATTTTTACTTCTCGTACCGGTAAGAAAGATGATTGGCAAGTACAAGAATTTCCTGATAAATATATACAATCTCCAGGTACTCCTTTTGCAACTATCATGAGCCACAGAGATAGTGATGGCAAAAAAACAGACTATATTTATATTTTAAATGGCTCCGCCAATATTTACAGAACTAGCGACGGCATAACGTGGGAGCTTGTACCTTTCTTTGAGTACGCCGATTTTGAGGATTTAAATAGTGAATATTATAAAAATGGTAAACCAACCGAATTGATTCAATTTGATGGATATATTTATGCCGCAACATTTGGCCAAGACCCTTACGACTGGACAAAGACTTTTGCAAAAGTATTCCGCGCCCCTGTTGATCAAATTATGAATGAAAAATGGGAAGAACTGGATACTGGTGTATCTAATGAAAATCTTTATCATAAATTTGCACGTAAAATAAAAGATCAAAATGCAAAATATCTTTACTTTGGTTCATATCCGTCAATGTATGTATTTAGAATTGGAAAACAAACTAAAACAATAGAGCGTATTTCTGAAGCGTGGCTAGGCTGGGATAAAAGCTACGGAATAATTGATGAAATGATATTCCGCGATGATGTATTAACTGTGTATAGTGGCTCTAGTTATGTATACACCAAAGAGAAAAAATAGCAGTATGGTTATTGCCAAAGCAATAGAGCGAATGCAAGCGCAATTCCAATTCGGTATATTCCAAAAGCGATAAAGCTGTGTTTGCGTACATAGCCTAACAAAAAACTGATACTCAGTTGAGCGAAAATTGCGCTGACGATAAAACCCACAATTAATACACTAATTTGATTGGTGCTAAATGCGCTGGTAGATTTGAGAAGATCGTAACCAGTAGCAGCTGCTATAGTTGGTACGGCTAAAATGAATGAAAATTCTACAATGGTTTGACGGGCTAGACCAAGGACTAAACCACTTACGATGGTAGCTCCAGAACGAGATACTCCTGGAATAACAGCAATGGCTTGAGCGCAGCCAATAATGAAGGCCTGCTTGAATGATAATGCTGTAATGATAGAACCATGACTAATTTTGTTCTCACTAGAATAATTTCGAATATAATATTCAATACCAATTAAAATAACGCCACCTAATGCCAACGCCCACAGCATGATAGCAATATTACCCAGTAAAAATTGTTTAATGAACTTATATAAAATAAAACCCATGGTTGCCGCAGGAAGAAAAGCAATGAACACGCGTTGATGTACAGCCCAGTTAGTAGCATAGCGTTTTAAATACAACCATGCTATCGGTAGCATAGCTCCTAGCTGGATAATAATAATAAAACTTTTTACAAAGTCGGTTTCTATTAAGCCTAACATCTCAGCGCCTAAGATTAAATGGGCTGTAGATGAAATGGGTAGAAATTCTGTAGTTCCTTCAATGATGCCTAGAATGATAGCGTGGAGATAGTCCATCATTGTTATAATATGATATATTAATGAGTATGACAATAGTAATTATTGGCGCTGGAGCAGCGGGTATGATGGCTGCTGCAACAGCTATGAGCGATAAAACTCACCAGGTAATTTTAATTGAAAAGAACGCTATTTTAGGGAGAAAGGTATTAATTTCTGGCGGTGGTCGCTGTAATGTTACTACCGGTTTGCACACTGTGCGTGAATTATTAACGCGCTATCCGCGAGGGAATAAATTTTTAACTACCACCATGTATCACTTTTCTCCGCAGCAGGTGTATGCGTGGTTTGAAGATCATGGAGTGCCTCTAAAAATAGAATCTGATTTACGCGTGTTTCCGCAATCGAATAATGGGCATGATATTGTTGGCGTGTTTAAAAAAGTGTTTCAGGATAGTAATGTGCAAATAAAATGTGGAGAGACGGTGTTGAAAGTGAACAAAATTGGTATACAGTTTAAAATTGATCTTGCATCTGGAAAAACAATCTTAGCGGACAAATTAATTTTAACGTGCGGCGGTCAGGCCAGGCGGTATACAGGCTCTACTGGGGAAGGCTATAAATTTGCCGAAAATTTAGGGCATACCATTACGCCATTAGCACCGAGTTTAAACTCCTTTATTACTAAAGAAACATGGCCTAAGCAATTAGCGGGTGTATCGTTTGAACAGCTGAGTTTAACGGTTGTAGGGAATAAACAGTATCACTGGCAAGGGCCAATGTTGTTTACACATAAAGGTATTACCGGGCCTGCGGTATTTGCGTTATCATCGCAAGTGGCGTTTGAACAATATAATCGATCCATGCCATTAAGTATTGCGCTGGATTTTGTACCTACTTTACCTATCGAACAATTCAAGCATGATTTACAGCAAGCGTTGCAGGCTAATCTAAAAATGTTGCTGAAAAACTTATTACATCGCTGGTTACCAAAATCGGTGACGGAAGTGCTACTACAACAATGTTCTATTATGCCAAATCAGGTGAATGCTACAGTAAGTAAAGTGATGCAACAAAACATTGTGCACTGGATTAAAGCTTGCACATTAAGTGTTGTTGGTCGGGGCGTAGGCGATGAATTTGTTACGGCTGGCGGAGTAGATACAACCGAGATTAACCCACGTACGATGCAATCCAAACTTTGCCCGGGTTTATTTTTTGCTGGTGAGATTATGAATATTGATGGCTACACCGGCGGATTTAATCTCCAGGCGGCGTGGGCTACCGGGAGATTAGCGGGGGAGAATGCTAGCCTATCGTAATAAAGATAGGAGCTAGTAAACATTACGTTTGGAATTAAAATAGTTTAAGCATACACACTACAAACTGATTGACAGTAGTTGAGCGTATTGTTACCATGTATTTAATCTTAGTCTAATTATTAGCCTTTTTTATGGTCGAAGTGAATCATCCAGGATTTCTTAAGCGTGATAACTATTTAATTTTAAAATACATTGTATTTGGGCTTTTATTTACCGGCGCGATTTTGATTTTTAGTTTCATTATGTCGATGGTGGCACGAGAACGCCAATCGATTTCAATGAGTAATTATGAACGGACGCGTGAAATTTATAATGGCCCATTAAATCAAACAGCCCCAAAATTAGAAGCGTTACCTGAAGATAGTGTGGTGTATCAAGTGAATGCTCTAGATGTTCCACGAGCCCAGCGTTACGTTGAAAATACTGCTTTAACAAAAACAACTGGAAATGTTGTCATGAAAGCTGATTTTGTGAAGAAAGGATTAATCTACCAGCCATCATATCGTACAGAATTTACTGCTAGTTATGAACTTAAGAACGATCTTGATGAAGATAGTGCGGTGAAGTTTGTTTTTCCATTTCCCGAAAACAGTCAAACTTTTGAAATTAGTAATGCTAAGTTAATCGTGGATGGTAAAGAAGTGCCTAATGCAAAAACTAGTATTAGCACGGTGCCACAAAAAACCTACTATGAAGACTACGAAGAAGACTACGAATATGCCACCAAACCAGAGCTTATTACAGTGCAAGGGTTGAAATGGGAGGGTTTTATTCCTAAAAAAAGTATTGTTAAGGTAGAGGTGAGTTATAGCACGGTTGGTTTATCACAGTTTACGTATACAGGAATTGAAAATTCTAAAGGCGCTCAAGATGTAGATTTTACCTTAATG
>CAZZNZ010000073.1:0-4438 GCA_964655875.1 uncultured Gammaproteobacteria bacterium
GACCAAACCAGAATACCAATAATTCGAATGCATGATATCGTAATGTAAGCGCTGTAGTTTAACTGTATTAAAAATATTTTGCGTAAATTCATCTAATACACTTAGGAATTTTTCTTTCGGTAAAAAATTTTTTGGGCCTGCACTAATCCGTATTACACGAACCCGATCGCTCACTTGCACAATAGATCGCTTATTGACCTGGTTCCAACGTGTATAGATATCAACATCAACGCCTAATCGACCAAGAAATCGACTTAGATAATAAACATATGCATTTTGACCACCAGCCTCCTTTGTACCTAATGGCACTAAAGGATCGCTATGATCTGAAATCATCATGATGCGCATAACATGTAGTTTAGCATATTTTTTGCTATACTCCTAACCATGGCATATGCACTGTTCACCGATTTAGATAATACTTTGTATGGTAATACACTTGCTACACAACGTTCAACTACAGCGGTGCTGCGTTGGCTAAAACAACATGACCTGCCTGTATTTGCAGTTACGGGACGCAGTTTTGAGATGATTGCAGACCCGTCTCCATTTACAGGGTTAGCTTGTGAAGTGGGCACGCAGTTATACCTAAAAACTACCTCTGGCTCATTTCAATTAGATAAAGCCTACAACCGTTATGTGAAAAAAAATAGTGATTTTGACTACAGGGCAATTCAACGTTTATGTACCTGCCTAGCAATTAAACATGCTGTACAATTTCAACCACTCAAACAAAAATATAAAATCTCGTTGCATTTTACTGGATCAATAGCGTATAGTTTAAAAATACAACGACTGTTTCAAAGAAAATTCATCCAAGAAAATTTTAGTAAAGTGCAAGTAATACTATCTACTGCTCAACCAAAACATTATTGTTTGGATGTGCTAGCTGTTGGGAAAGAAACCGCCGTAGCCTATCTAGTAAAAAAATATCGTTATCAGCCCATTGTAGCTGGCGATAGTGGTAATGATATAATAATGTTACTAAAAACACCGTGGCCAGCTATTATTGTGGGTGGTTATACGTCAGAATTAAAACAAGCTTTGCATCAACAACGTCAAATAATACGCACCAAAAAAATATATATTGAATCCACACAACGCCGAGGTCCAACCAGTTTACTGTATGGATTAAAAACTCTGTTATCGAATTACGAACGTAAAGCTCAATCGATTAATAAGCGCTATTCGCGTTATCGTTGAGCACTTCAGAAAAACTATTCGTTACATCCATTAAATCACTCTTTGCCGTTTCGTAATTACTAGCAGTGGTCCAGGCCCAAATCTGATGAAAATAACCGGGTGTTTCAACTACCGTAATTAAATAGCGTATTTTAACTTTTTCATCGGTTATACCAGATACTTCAACCTGTTTAGCAGAATAACCACTTACCATAATATCTGTAACAGCGCTCACTTGAGCTTCGCTAATACTATCTTCAAAATCATTACTCACTAACCTATAATAATCTTCAAGATTAGCATCATCAGCAAAATCACTCATGGGTTCAATGAACACGATAGCATATTCCCGGTTATCACTATCAGAAATTTGCAAATCAGCTTGATCATTCAGATGATATTCTTGAGTCCAGGTTGGAGGCGTAGTTAATTGAAATAATCCGTTAGTAGTAGTAAATACTTTACCATAAAAACGTTGGTCACTACTATCCGTAATCTCCTCCATATCATCACTATCCGTAGTATTAGCTATGTTCACATTATTCACATTCATTATAGCAATTGCTTGTTTATCAAATTTTTCTAGTTTACTATAGCCATACACCATCAGGCCGATAGATGCTAACACCGTACTGCCTAAGAATAGAACAGCTAACACAGCTAAAATAATAGATGTTGATTTTTTCATGCTAGTAGTGTAGCAAAATTGACGTGGATTAACAATGCTGGTATACTTTACCGGATTTTAACAATCGTTTTTATTAATCTCTTGGCACTCTTGGTGTACAGCTGTAGCAACAGCATGGAATGATACCTAGAGTCTCGGGTATCATCACATTAACTATGTCCGAACCTACATTTTTCACTAGCGGCATTCGTGGCCCTATTCTCGAAGTACTTAAACAACGTTCCATTACTACCCCTACACCCATTCAGATTCAAGCCATTCCAGTGTTGCTAAAAGGTGAAGATTTAATTGGAATTGCTCAAACCGGGACCGGAAAAACCTTAGCATTTTTACTACCCTTACTACAACGCCTCACTCAACAACCCGGCCGGGTACTAATTGTAGTACCAACCCGTGAATTAGCATATCAAGTAGATGAGGTGTGCCGTTGGTTTACCCGTCCATTACGAATTTACTCCGCTGTGATTATAGGTGGAGCCGGAATGCAACAACAAATAGATGCGTTGCGCCGAAATCCCCACATTATTATTGCTACTCCTGGACGATTAATTGACCATCTTGAACGCCAAACCATTCATTTAGCAACCGTCAATTATTTAGTTTTAGATGAAGCGGATCGAATGTTTGATATGGGATTCGCTCCGCAAATTCAAACTATTTTAAAACACATGCCAACGGCAGAACAACGCCAAACTGCCTTATTTTCAGCTACCATGCCTCCAGCGATTGGTACATTAGTAAAAAAATATATGCATACTCCAGTATCAGTTGAAATTGCTACATCGGGCACCACGGCCGCTGGAGTAAAACAAGAAATGATTATTGTAGATAAAGCTCACCAAGAAGCTGCGCTGTTTGAATTATTACAAAACCAAAAAGAAACCATTTTAATTTTTACCCGCACCAAATACAAAGCCAAAACAATTACCCGACACTTACGTGATCAAGGTTATCGCGCTGAAGAACTACATTCTAATCGCTCTCTTCATCAACGCAAGCAAGCCGTAGCCGCTGTACAAAGTAAACGTTCACAAATTTTAGTAGCTACCGATATTGCTGCCCGTGGAATTGATATTGCCCATTTAGGCATGGTGATTAATTACGATTTGCCGGACAACCCAGAAGATTATGTACACCGAATTGGCCGAACCGGTCGCGCTGGCCGCATAGGTCGATCGGTATCATTAGTATTATCGGATCAAAATCAAGAACTACGCCGTATTCAACAATTAATTGATGTGCAAATTGAACAAATTCATTTAACTACCACTCCTAGCGGTAAGCTGCAACCTGCTTTCTCTGGTCATCGCCGGCGCAGTTTTGGCCACAGCCATCGGCCGTTTAGACGACGCAGATAACACAGCTAAAGTTGCAGTGTTTGATTAAATTTTTTTAATTAACACTTTATCAATCCGATGTTCGTCCATATCAATTACTTCAAATTGCCATTGATCCCAAGTAAAGTATTGCCCCACCCGCGGCACTTCTTTAAGATAAGCAATCATAAACCCAGCCAACGTATGAAAAATACCGGTATCTTCCTGCGGCAATAACTGAGTGATATTAAACTTCGCCTTAAAATCATTAAGCGACAACATACCATCTACCAACCAACTTCCATCAGCTCGTTGAATCACCGCTTGCTCTATTACCTCCTCGGCTAGTGGCACATCTCCTACCATGGCTTGCAATAAATCCATAAAAGTTACAATTCCTTTTACTGCTCCATATTCATCAATCACTAAGGCATTATGTCTGCCAGCCGATTTAAATAACTCTAACACTTTTAACGTAGGTAAATTCACTGGAACAAATAATGGCTTCGATAAATTTTCTCCAATATTTTCGGTACGACCACTAGCAATTTGAAACCATAGTTGTTTTACTGAGCCAACACCTAATACATGATCTAGTCCGCCACGACAGACTGGAAAATAAGCATGGTCACTTGGCCCAATTTTACGCCAATTATCCGCTGGCGACTCGGTAATATCATACCAAACAATATCTGAACGCAACGTCATAAATCGACTAACTGGAGTATCGCTTAATTTTAACACTCGACCAATAATATCCTTCTCGGATTGCTCAAATACACCTTGAGCAGTACCTTCATCCACTAATAATTTTACCTCCTCTTCCGTAATAGCTGAGCTAACGCGCGTTCGACTACCTATGATTTTTAATACAATGTCAGTAGAAATAGTTAGCAATCGCACAATTGGACCCGCAATAACGGATAGCGCCTTAATAAGGGGTGCAGTGGAGCACGCAATTGATTCGGCATAATTTAACGCCAAACGTTTTGGTACAATTTCACCAACCACTAATGATAGGTATGTAATACTCCCAATGACGACTACTAGCGCTACACCATGATCATATGGTGCTAACCACTTGAATTGAGTCAATACATCACCTAAATGATCAGCTAAAGTTGCGCCACCAAATGCACCAGCCAACCCTGCTCCGAGCGTTGATTTCCCTACTTCTCCAAGATTCAGCCCAAATGCGATATTTGCAGCACCGCCGAGGATGTTCCCAAGCCCTCCTGAAAGCCCGCCAGTG
>CAZZNZ010000074.1:0-1006 GCA_964655875.1 uncultured Gammaproteobacteria bacterium
TGACGTATCAACATGCTTGCAAATTTTGTTTTTTCTTGTATTCTTGATGGATGTCAGAGCGTTTGCCTCGTAATATTATTTCCCTTGTAGAGCAGAGTCCGCGAGAAGCCTATCGTCGTTTAGTAGCTACAGCGTTGAATATTGCAAGACATTATAACGGTACTGAAGATGCATATCTGCGCCTTACGCAAGCGCTAGAAAGTTTAGAATCTTATATTTCTACACTAGGTTTTTCTGGTGATTTACGTGGTCAAGAAACTGAAGCTGCGTTAATGTATAATCCGCATCGATTACGTGATGTGGATAATATCTTGCAAATTGCTGGTCAGGCTGAAACTCGAGTACTTGCTTTCAATAGAGAACACAGTCAATTACCCTATGCTATCACAAAATACAGTGGTATTTTTTTACTGCCAGGAGAAACACCCCGGCCGCTCGCTGGAGAAGGTGAGGATACATATGAAGTAAAATTTGATACCATTGTGCAGGATTTTCTTAAATTTCTTCAAGTGCATAACATTTTTTCAGATGATGTGATTATTACATTCGGACAAGAGCCACCTACTACTATGATGCGTCAGGAATCGTATGTGAAGATAGAGATTCCTCGTATTAACAAAACCGTGTTATTGTGCAATCAGGTTGGAGAGGCTACATTTGTGATTCAGGGACATATACCAGATACAGTGCTTTCGCGATATACAAAAGAGGATTTACAATCTAACCCAGAATATCCAGCTCGAAAAGTTATTCGAGGAAAAAGTTGGGAAGTGAACATTGCTAATTATCTTTTTGATGAAAAATCTTGGGACGAGCAACATGGGAGAGGACAAAAAGTGCGTAAAAAAATAGCGGTAAAAGAATTGGTTAAAACTCGCGAGGCAGTTATTGTGGAAGTGCGTAAAAAATTCACACCAGAACAATGGATCAATAACCTTAGTTACAGCAAACATCAGCAATCTCCACGGGATTTAAAATTTGATGGCAAAGGTCTTTTGGCTTTAGG
>CAZZNZ010000074.1:1106-4411 GCA_964655875.1 uncultured Gammaproteobacteria bacterium
CCTCGTTTACAACTCGGGGCTTGCATTTGGCCCGATGCCGAGGTTATCCAGCAAGCGATTGTTCAAGAACAAGCACGACTTGCACAAGAAGAAACATTATTACAACGCACACCAGAACAATGGAGAGCAGTGATTGAACAGCAAGGTTGGACACCAGAACAATGGGTGAATGGTATTAGTAAAGGTAAAAATCAGCAATCTCCACGGGATTTAAAATTTGATGGCAAAGGTCTTTTGGCTTTAGGAGCACTTTTTGGAATTACAGGTAATCCAGTCAGCAACCTGCTTCCTCGTTTACAACTCGGGGCTTGCATTTGGCCCGATGCCGAGGTTATCCAGCAAGAACTCAAAAAATATACTCCGAAACAATAAAGTTAACAAATTGGTTATAGGGCGTCTGTAGACTAATTAATTTGCCAACCAATACAACGTGAACGTTAACACCGCTCCAAATAAGGTGCCTGCTACAGCTTGAGCCGGAGTGTGGCCTAAGCAGGTAATGATTTTTTCGTGTTGAATGGTAGCATTGTGCTCACGATATAGTTCTTTAATCAATTGTTTCAGAATTTTACCATGCACACCCAAATGCCAGCGAATACCCACTGCATCACGTACCACTGTTAGATATAAAATTAAACTAACTACAAATTCAAATGAATTCCAGCCATATTGCAAGTAAGCCATCAGCGCTAATGATATAAATAAAGCCGAGTGAGAGGAAGGCATGCCGCCATAGCTAGTAAAGTTTTTCAATCGGATATTTTTTCCTGGTTGCCTAAACTTATCTACGCCAATTTTAACTCCCTGCGTGACCACAGTAACCATAATTGGAATGAATAAGAGTTGGCCAATGTGAAATACAGTAGACATGTTGTTAGTATACATGTAAAATAGCTCTATGTATATCGTTATTCGCGCTGGAGGAGTTGGCACACGGCTCTGGCCAGTTTCGCGTCAAGCTAATCCCAAACAGTTACATGCTTTAACTAGCCATAAAACATTATTACAAGAAGCACTGGATCGTGTTAATGGTATAACAGACCCGGATCATATTTATGTGTCTTGCAATCAAGAAGCTGCTGAGGCAATTCAACAGAATGTTCAATTAGCAGATAGCCAATTCATTATTGAACCAAGTACACGTGATACTGCGGCAGCGATTGGTTTAGAAACCATTATGATTGCTCAGCGAGACCCTCATGCTATTGTGGCTAGCTTAGGATCTGATCATGTCATTACCGATACAGTAGAATTTCAACGCATCTTACGTTTGGCGGAAACTACTATACAGCAAAAATCCGATCACATTGTGTGTGTTGGGATTACACCGAAACAAGCGGATACAGGTTACGGGTATATTGAATTAGGTGAAGCGATTGGTCCGGAAGTATTTAGGGTGAATTCTTTTAAAGAAAAACCAGATGTGGCTACGGCCGAACAATTTTTACGTAGCGGACATTATTTGTGGAATGGAAATATGTTTGTGTGGCGGGTAGATACGTTATTGGCTTTATACAAGCAATTTATGCCAGCACTGTATCAGCAGTTATTAGAAATTCAGCAAGATTTTTCTAAATTAAACGCAGTGTATCATCGCTTAGAAAAAATTGCGATCGATTATGCTATTATCGAACGCGCCCCTCATATTCTAGCTATTCCAGGTGGATTTGGTTGGAATGATATTGGTGATTGGTCTCGTCTGAAAGATGAAGTTGCTCCGAATGAATCCGATAATTACACTAATAAACCCATTACGAATTTAGATAGTAAAAATATTTTAGTCTATTCTGAAACCAATCGTGTGATTGCTACGATTGGTTTAAAAAACATTGTGATTGTGGACACTCCAGATGCTTTATTGATTTGTAAAAAATCACGTAGTCAGGATGTGAAACACATTGTAGAGTTGCTAAAGAAAAATCAACAAACCGAAGTGTTATGAAACGGTGGTTATGGCTGTTAGGGTTCCTTAGTTTGACCAGCTTAGCTATAGTATTTGGATTATACTTATTTGCACTCGCACAAGTGATTACGTTACCACAAGCTGTAGTAGTGGAAGTTCCAACTACAGGTACGATGGGCGCTGCCACTGCCTTACGGGAGAAAGGGATCATTTCATCGCGGCTTGCTTTTATCGTACATTTATTGCTCACAGGAACACGATTTGAGGTGCAGGCGGGAACCTATAGCTTTACAGGGCAGGTATCAATTAACACTGTGATTACTACTATTACTCAGCCTACCGATTATCAACCCGAAGTACAGATTACCTTTCTAGAAGGCTGGACTAATTCTGATATGGCCGATCAAATTACTAAAAAAGAGCTATTATCAGCTAATCAATTCTTAGTGGCCGCTGCAACAGAACCCACGCAGCAGTATACTTTTTTGGAGAGTAAACCAGGTGAAGCCGATTTACAAGGATTTTTATTTCCAGATACCTATCGTTATTTTGTTGGAGCTACAGCTGAAGCGGTGGTAAAAAAGATGTTAGATAATTTTGCAGTTAAATTTACAGAGAAGATGGAACGTGATTTAGCTGCGAATAATCGCACAGTGTATGATGCAGTAATTTTGGCTAGTATCATAGAAAAAGAAGCAAAATCAGCAACCGATAAAAAAATGGTAGCCGATATATTTTGGAAACGCATTGATGCTGGAAAGAGGTTAGAATCCGATGCCACGATCAATTACATCACCAAAAAAAATACTACTACACCTTCCATTTCTGATTTAGATACCGAATCATCTTATAATACCTATCGAAATGTTGGCTTGCCCCCAACACCAATTTGCAATCCTGGCCTAGATGCGTTAATTGCGGCGGTATATCCTACAGCGAACGATTATTGGTTTTTTCTACATACACCAGCAGGAGAAATAAAATATTCCAGTACATATGAACAACATTTAGAGTATAAACATCAATATTATGATCAAAATTGAACCCATTGTGATTTCATTGGGAGGATCGTTCGTAGCTCCAAAAGAAGAATATGGATCAAAGCGCCATGCTCATAGTTTGCAGACATATTGTCGTTGGTTTAAAGAGTGGAGTAAACAACGTTTAGTGATTGTAGTGGTAGGCGGAGGTTATACGGCGCGATCATGGATGGATATCGCAAAAAAGGTGAATCCTAGCGTTACAGCGGATACATTGGATTGGATTGGCATTGAAGCTTCGCGGTTAAATGCTAGAATTCTACAGCAAATATGTGATGTAGCAAAACCAAATAAAGATATTATTTGTGATCCTCGCGTAAGATTAAAACAAAACACAGGGTTAATATTTGGGGCAGGTTGGA
>CAZZNZ010000075.1:0-4376 GCA_964655875.1 uncultured Gammaproteobacteria bacterium
CCTGACCGAGCTGTTCACGTTCGCGGCCATCAACTGCACATTCTTTATGAAGCGTGATAGTGAGCAATTTCACTTAGAAAACAAAGCGACCAATAAAGATCGTATGCGAGTGTGATGATATCCACTCGCGGTTTTAAAAACTCAAATTAAATTTAATACATCATTATATTCTACAAAGGCCATTTCAATATCCAATTGTGTATGTTCATAACCACGATCGGCTCGTAAATCCTCATCTCGCAAACAACGTGCTAGTTGAAAATATCGCTCAAAACCACTGCCTACCAATAACTGTTTATATTGCTGCGGCGATTGTGGTAGCGCATAAAATGATCCAGGATATTTACGAGATGGCACTAAAAAATCACGCGAACCTTCGGGAGTAGCTTTAGTGAGTAATGGCGTTTCAATTTCGGTGAAACCTTGCCTAACTAAAAACTCACGAAGTGTTTGAACATAGGCACTACGTAACCGCAAATTTTTCTGTAACCGCTGACGACGTAAATCTAAATAACGATATTTTAACCGTAGCTCTTCGTTTACTTCACCTTTAAATTCATCTTCTATTTCAAATGGGGGTGTTTTAGCCGTACTCAATATTTTTAAATCAAGCACTTCAATTTCTACCGATCCAGTTGCAGAATCAGCTTTCACTTGCTTAGCTGGTCGCTGATTCACTTTACCGATAATCTCCACCACATATTCATTACCTAATTTTACGGCTTCTGCCAAAACTTCTTGATGATTTGGCAAAAATACTGCTTGTGCAATGCCAGTTTGATCGCGTAAATCAATAAAAATAAGCTTGCCCATGTTGCGGCGGGTATGCACCCAGCCTTGCAGCTTAACCTCTTCTTCTACATGTTTAGATGTGTCAATAATCCAAGTTCGAACCATAAATTACTAAATAAATCAGTAAAAACTAAACTCTAACTCAATGGCTAGTATTATACAGCAAGGCTAAAAACGGTACAAATTGATACTACAACTAAACTATCACAAATTAAAAAAACCCCCCGAAACAGAGTGTCCCTGCACAACACAGAAAGACAGGGACTCACCTAATATAATTAGGTGTGCTATGTACTTCGTACGCCCCTTTGAGGAGAGTACACAGCAAAACTGTTTCGGGGGTGCGAACACTCTACACTAAATGTAAATTTAGTCAACACACCCGGCTTCTCCGTGGTTGACATGCACGCCTAAAATCCACTACAATATCTCTGTATATATTTTAGCATTAATTTAAATAAATATGGTACTTTGGATTGTATTAGCCATTGTAGTTGTAATCGCGCTATGGTTTATTACTGTTTACAACGGTTTAGTTCGGTTGCGTAATCAGGTGGATGAAAGCTGGTCGGACATTGACGTGCAACTGAAACGCCGACATGATTTGATTCCCAACTTAGTAGAAAGTGTAAAAGGTTACATGAAGCATGAGAAGGAATTGTTGGAAAACATCACCGCTGCTCGTTCTGCCGCTATATCTGCTCAAACCAATGGTAATACCGCTGAATTAGCTAAAGCCGAAAACGCCTTAGGTGGTTTATTAAATGGCTTACGCGTGGCATTTGAAGCTTACCCTGACTTAAAAGCTAATCAGAACATGGGTCAATTAATGGATGAATTATCGGATACTGAAAATAAAATTCAAGCTTCACGCCGATTTTATAACGGTATGGTGCGTGATTTTAACACCAAATTACAGATATTTCCTACCAACTTAATTAGTAATATGCTTGGCTTTAAAGATCGAGTTTTTTTCGAGATTGAAGATGCCAGTGAACGAAAAAACATAGACGTAAAATTTTAACACTTCATCCCATTATAGTCTCTGCTCTTATTACCCCTCATCAATAGAAGAGAAAATCGGGAGGAGAGGTACCTATGAACCTATACAATCAAATTGAATCTAATAAACGCCGCAGCGCTCTACTTATTTTCCTGTTTATTGTTTTTATTATTGCTCTAGGCTGGGTGTTCACTTACATTGATTATACCGGCCCAACGCCAATAGCCTTAGCGGCCATAATTGCGACACTAATGTCGTTAATGAGTTACTATAATGGTGATAAAATTGCGTTATGGTCTAGCGGTGCTCAAGGGCCAATAAAGAAAAATGATAACCCTTATGTGTATCGATTAGTAGAAAATCTCTGCTTAACAGCCGGTTTGCCTATACCTAAAATCTACCTCATTAATGATACCGCTCTAAACGCCTTTGCTACAGGTCGCGATCCAAAACATGCCTCCATTGCACTCACCACAGGGATCATTCAATTGCTAGAGAATGAAGAATTAGAAGGAGTAATTGCTCACGAACTATCTCACATTAAAAATTATGATATTCGTTTAATGACCGTCGTAATCATCTGTGTAGGTATCGTAAATTTATTAGCCAACTGGTTTTTACGATTTAGCTTATTTGGCCATGATCGTCAGCGCAATTCCAAAAATAATATCGGGTTACTTTTTGTCTTCATTGGTGTTATACTAATGGTGCTGTCGCCTATCTTTGCCAAATTAATACAATTGGCTATTTCACGTAAACGAGAATACTTAGCGGATGCCTCAGGTGTATTGCTCACTCGTTATCCAGCCGGTTTAGCAAATGCCTTGGCCAAAATTGAACAAACTGCTCAACCACTGCAACGCGTGAACTCTGCTACCTCGCATTTATTTATTGCTAATCCCTTCGGCAAAACTAAACACAGCTGGAATAATTTATTTTCTACTCATCCACCTATTAGCGAACGCATTAAGGCTTTACAAGCGTTATGAAATCTACTTTATTACCTTTTTCCACACTATTATATAACGCTATTTTGTTAATTGAACGCCGCTTTGTGTTATTTTTAGCTGTAATTACTATTCCATTAATCACAACCTACTTCTGTTATTGGTTGTTACTAGGCATCTTATTGATTGATCTGCGTAATGTTCAATCAATCACTCAATTACAGCAACTGTTTTCTTGGGATAATAGTACGCCTTATCTTATTATTTTTTCCGGCCTATTTATTATGGTAGTAACATTGTTTGGTTTGATTGGTGGCCCAGTAGTAGCTACGTATAATGATCATATTCATTGGCGTACTATTATCCCTCGCATTGCGCATTACGTTCTACCTTATGTTCTACTAACAGTTTTAATTGGTTTCTGTTTATTTGGAGTATTGCTACTAAGCTATGCTGTAACTACGATAGTTGTAAGTATTGCTGGATTAATTCGACCTAGTTTCCTAGACCCCACATATACTGTTCTTATTCCTCTTCTACCTAATAGTATTTTATTAATTAGTGGGATATTTTTTATTTTCGCACCCTATGTGCTGGTAAGTCATGAGCAGCCTAAAGCATGGTTAGCACTGCTAAGTAGTGTACGCTTAGTAAAACATCACTTTTGGTTTGTAACATTCCGCGTAAGTATAGTGTCTGCCTTACTAGCTATTTTGTCATCGGTGTTGCAATTTATCCCTATAGTAGGCTTGTGGTTAGCCGTTATTATTAGCAGTATTGTACTAACAGCTTACAATTACGTTTTGTATCAGAATTTATTAGAATCATAGCATGGCCTTAGATATCTTAAATAAATTTACCAACCACATGAAAAATACGTTGGTAGAAGCGATTAATTTATCAATACGATTAAAACATCCTCAGGTGTTACCAATGCATCTGTTGGTTAGCTTAAGTGCCCAATCTGGCAGTATTGCTACCGAAATTATTACTCAACATAAATTAACCACACCTATTCTACAACCACATTTAGAACATCTCCGCTGGTTAAATCAGCAACGCCAATATACCTTACCACAATTATCTCCTGAAGTGGTTCACGTCTTGGAACATGCGGCCGTTATTGCGTTTGAGCATCATCATAAATATATTGGCACAGAACATTTGTTGCTAAGCTTATTAGATTTACTCGATCAACAAGTAAAGCAGGTGTTAAAATTACACCACGTTGATTTAGAGCAAGTTCGCAAACAGACCGTCAATGTACTGAATAGTACTACTCGTTTTCCAGATGTAGCAGATCTATTTCACGAAGAAAATGATATTGATACAGATGATACTGTTACCGCTATCGAAACGAATCCGAAAAAAACTGGCTCTAAAATGCTCACACCAGCACTAGATTTTTTTAGTGTCAATTTAACAGATCCTCTTATTCAACAGCAGATTGATCCCGTGATTGGCCGCTCGGCTGAAATTGATCGCTTAATACATGTGCTATCTCGACGCACAAAAAATAATCCTTTACTAATTGGTGAGCCAGGAGTTGGCAAAACAGCGATTATTGAAGGTTTAGCTAAGCGCATTTTAGAACGTAAAGTGCCACATGTACTACGTGATAAAAAAATCTATCG
>CAZZNZ010000076.1:0-4241 GCA_964655875.1 uncultured Gammaproteobacteria bacterium
ATAACATAAAAAATGTTAGTGCTAAAATAAATACTTCGGGTAAATATAGAATGAGTAGCGGAAAACACCATAACAAATACCACGGTTGAAACCAGGTAGTAAATAATATAATTCCAACATAAGGCATGGTATAGGCCATTAATGGCTTCTTTTTCCAAATACACCACAACATAATCATTGCTCCAATCACTAAACTCATCATGCGAATACTGCTAATGGATAGATGAGCGAATTCACTAAGCATATGTGCAAAGACAATTCCAGATACTGCCGTGCCGCGTTGCCCAAATTCATTACTAATGCCAGAAAGATTCGATAATGAGAAACCAAATGGAATATAGGATAAGACAATTACTAAAAATGAGATACACCCCATGCCAATGAGCGTAATGAATCGACGTGACCAATGCAGTTGTGTTTTTAACCAGAAAAACAATGGTACGGGAATAATAAACCAAGGTACGTATTTTATTAACCCAGAGATTAGCAATGCTAATATGCTGACGAAAAATTTTCGTTTCAACATTAAATAATAGCTAAGCACAATACCCAATGTGATGAATACATCGTTATGTACGTCTACAATGAATAATTGTACCACGGCTGGATTCCACGCTAATAGCAGCAGTAGCTGGTATTGTCGCGTAGGCGATATGCTTTGGAGCTTTAAAATTTTCCAGAACAAATACCCTATTCCTACAACGGTAAATAACGCAATGATTTTAATAATATTCAAACTAGCACCAAGTGAAGTGTTTAGCCCTGTAATGATAGTAAGTAGCGTTACCCATAATGGCCCATAAATCATGGGTAGTTCTCGCCACATTTCAACGGTGTACGCCCATGGATCTGCCGCTAACTGTTCAGGAACGGTTTGATAGGGATTGAATTGGTAATGGGATAACCCTTTTGCTAATAGTAAGCTCCAATAAATATCTTGTGAACCTGTAGGGCGAGACCAAACAGCAAATATTGCCATGATGCTAAACACACCAATAATAATGAATAACGCTGTGCGTTGTGATAATCGCTTCAAAAATAAACTCACTGGGAGAGTGAGCGTGTAGCTACCACACATTAGAATAAATAACGCTCCTAGACGCTTCATATCTGCGTCGTAGTAGCGTTGTGGAACCTTAAAATTTGGTAAAGCAATTTGTGTAGCACTAACATAAAATAACGCGGCAATCAAAAGCCCTGTAAATAACACTAAACCAATCTCGATCATCTTAAGGGTATTACGCTTTGGAATAAGAGACATAGTGAGCGCCTACACTTTTTTTTCTAGCTAAAGCTTGTTGCACAATTGTTCGGGCAACAATGAATATATTGAGGGTTTCTTGTAATTGATAGGTTAAACCATTGCGTTGTAACTGTTGTAACGCTGGCTGAATAGCAGCTAGTTGCATGTTGGCTTCGTTTAAACCTGTTTCTGTACGGATAATACCGACTTTAGACCACATGATTTTTTGTATTTTTTTTCGTAAAATCCACACTCTTCTACTCCCTAACTCTTTACAAGGAAGAATTTGTGGTAAGCTTCCTTTAAAAGATTTAGGAGCCTGGAACGGCTTAGTAGTAAATTCTTGTAAAATGTTTTCACTAGCACGCTTAGCAAATACCAAACATTCTAGCAATGAGTTACTAGCTAAACGATTTGCACCTTGAGCTCCAGTGCGAGCTACTTCACCAATTGCATATAATCCCGATAAATTAGTGCGTCCGAATAAATCTGTAGTAATTCCTCCACATAAATAATGCGCCGCTGGTATAATTGGAATTTGGTCGCTTTCTAATTTAAATCCAACCCTACGTAATTGCTTAAAGACGGTTGGAAAACGTTGTTGCAAATAGCTTTTTGGTTTATGACTAAAATCTAGATATACAGGTCCGGTTTTTAACGCATGAACAATAGCTCGGCTAACAATGTCTCGCGGCGCTAACTCTGCTTGCGAATGGTAACGTTGCATAAACCGTTTACCAGCACTATTTTTTAACACCGCTCCTTCACCACGTAGCGCTTCTGATAGTAAAAATAACGGTTGACGTTTAGTGTTTAGTGCCGTGGGATGAAACTGAATGAATTCCATATCTTGCACCTTGGCACCGGCACGCAGTGCCATGGCAATACCGTCTCCCGTGGTGATAATAGGATTAGTAGTGTATTGATACACTTGACCACAACCGCCCGTGGCTAAAACTACAGTTTTAGCATACACATGCTTTAATTGATGAGTGCTATGATCTAACATTGTTACACCAACTACCCGTTGATCTGTTTTAATAAGATCAATACTCAAGTGATGTTCAAAATAGGTAATCGTTGGCAGTTGACGTAGACGTTTTAATAATACCTGTTCTACTACCTTACCTGTTAAATCACCCACATGCACAATCCGTCGCTCGCTATGCCCGCCTTCGCGGGTTAAATCTAGATCCTGATTGATTAGATTAGTTCGATCAAACTGCACACCCCAGCTCATGAGTTGTTGAATTTGAGCCGGCGCTTCCCGAACTAGTTTAGTTACAGCCTGACGGTTATTCATTTTACCGCCAGCAATTAAAGTATCTTGGATATGTTTTTGAAATGAATCAGTTTTAGCCAGTACCGCAGCAATACCTCCTTGAGCATACGAGGAATTATTGAACGCTAAATTGCGCTTACTAACAATGGCAATTTTAAGCTTAGTAGATAATAAATTAGCTAAATACGTTCCGGCTATACCGCTACCTACAATAATAATGTCAAACATGCGTTTATTCATCTTGGTATAACTCTAACGATATATCTAAACTAGCAACGGAATGTGTTAAACATCCTAATGATACGGCAACAACTCCACTATGAACAAATTGTTTTAAATTTAATGAATGAACACCTCCGGAGGCTTCCAATAAATAACGTCGGTACAGACCCACTTTTTTTAGCCACGTCACTGCTTGTTTAATTTTTTGCGATGTAAAATTATCAAACATAATAATATCATAATCTAGCAATTGTTGTGTAATGTATTTTAACTGTGTCACGCTAGATACCTCAATGGTCCGACTAGTGGTTTTAGGAAAACAGATCGTTCTTAACGGCGATCCTTTTTGCAGTAACGCTAAGTGATTATCTTTCACTAAAACGCTATCAAATAATCCTAATCGATGAGTTAACCCTCCGCCGACGGCTACTGCACGTTTATCTAGTGCTCCAAGTACTGTTTTACGCGTAGCGCAAAGCTGTACTCGACCATGAGTTTGTTTTACTAAATTTGCAGTTAGAGTTGCAATTCCAGACATGCGCTGAATAATATTTAGTATAGTACGTTCTGCTTGTAATATCATCCGAGTTTTACCGCTTAAGCGAGCAATAATTTGATTAGGCACTAATTTAATGCCGTCGGAACTGAGCGTTTTAATAGTGATATTAAGTTGTTTAGCTATCCAACGTAATTCTTGCATACCAGCTAGCCGACCATAAGCGTGGCTAACAACAATAGCTTCGGCCACACTATTACGCTTAACCAATAATTTGCTGGTGATATCTTTAGAGGCGTCGGATTGGATTGCATCAAGACTATAGCGTTGCAATTGTTCACGATACCACGGATTAGTGGGTACTAATTGAGCTGAGTGATCATACCATTGACGCAATTTTTGAGATCGATTCATTACTGTAGTCTACCCGATACTCATCATCCGATCAATGGCTAATTTAGCCTTTGCTTGAATATTTGGTAATACTTCAATGTTGAATTGATTATATTCTAGACTAGCCAATACTTTAGGGAGGGTGATTTTTTTCATATACTTACACACTGCTGTTTCGCGCAATGGAAAATATGCTTTATTGGTTACTTCACGCTTTAATCGCTCAATCATACCTATTTCTGTACCAATAATAAATTCAGTGTTAGAAGAAGTTTTTACTTCTACTAACATTCCACTAGTGGATAATACTTTCAGCGGTGTATTGGGTTTAGTTTCAAGCATGTACATGCACTGACTAACACAGCCACACTCGGGATGTAAAATCAATTCAGCATTCGGGTGTTTAGCCTGTAATTGTTCTAATTGTTCGGCTCGAAAACCAGCATGTACATGACACTCTCCCGGCCAAATATGCAACGCTCTACCAGTTATCCGTTGTACGTATGCACCTAAAAACATATCTGGCCCAAACAAAATCTCTTGATCTTTTGGAATTGCTTGTACCACTTTTACAGCATTCGATGATGTGCAGCAATAATCCGCTA
>CAZZNZ010000077.1:0-4225 GCA_964655875.1 uncultured Gammaproteobacteria bacterium
ATCTATTGGGCTGTAGCGGGATAGTGTTGCGTTACCAGCTGAATTAGTTAAAACCCAAATTTCTCCCCCATCAAATACCATGCTACGGTATCCAGAAAAATCACTAGATACGCTCGTTTTGTAATAACTCACCGGTGCAGCATTATAGGAGTATAATTTTTGAGTAGACAAAAATTGATCACCTACTACTTGACCATCAAATTTAGCAGCATACATACCGCCAGTACCATAAATACCCGTTTTATTCTCGCTAAAACCAATGACTCCATACGTATTAGTGGCAGTGCCTTTAACCCCGGCTGTGAGTGCATTTGAGCCTAGAGCTGTGCCCTGCACGCCACTGCCAGAGTTGGATTGGCCCTCTACACCTATCATTCCACCGGTACCATAAATACCCGTTTTATTCTCGCTAAAACCAATTACCCCATACGTATCAGTGGCCTCGCCTCTCACCCCGGCTGTGAGTGCATTTGAGCCTAGAGCTGTGCCCTGCACGCCGGTATTAAGCTTAGAGATACCCTCCACGCCAATGCCAGATTTGGAGCTACCAAGCACAGCTACTCCTTCAGACTCACCTAATACACCAACCAATTCCCCTGAACCAAACACCCCGGTTTCAGCAAAACCCTGAACGCCAAAACTAGCTTCACCAAACGCAGAAAAATCTCCTGCTATAGCAGGATTTACCCCGGTACTTTCTCTAGTATTCTGCGCAAATATCCCCGCATCTGTTCCTTCAAACACTCCACCCTTACCATTTACAGAGGTGCCTTTCACGCCAATACTATTTTCGCCATCAGCCAAGCCTGTTACTCCCGCACCGCCGTTATTCACTTTACCATATACACCCATACCGTTTGGTGAAAACCCATATACACCGATAGTGGTATTAGGAAAATTTTGATCATCTCCATACGCGCCACCAACTCCTACTACACCAATACCCGTAGTATTCACTGAGGCAGAGTACACTCCGAGCGTTGGTTCCGTGTTAGTGGATAAATTAAACACGCTAACACCTACTTGTGATTTAGCCTCACTGTTTACAATTACTTCAACTGGATAGGCGGCAACACTGGTACTATGCGATTGCACTACTATTCCTTTACTATCCGCATCGCCAGCTTCCATTGTAATATTTAATGCCGGACCTTCATTATTAATATCCGCATTATCCTGAGTATGTAAATCTAACAACGACCCAGCAGTTCCACCGCTAATGGCTATACCGTTTCCGTTAGTAAAATTACCATCGGTTGGCAATGCCACTTGTATCCCCTGTGTATCTATTGGTAAAGCAGTAGGTTGCACAGTGAATAAGCTAGGTTTAGCGCCGCTCACCAAATCGGCTTGCATGGTATCTCCGGTAATGTTCACCCAATCATCTTGTATATGGCTACTTGGTAAAATTCCGTTCACTTCCTCCGTGTCTAAATCTACCGCTCCGCTAATTGAACCAATTCCGGAAAACAAAGAAGCGGTTAACACGTTATCTACCATATCATCCACAATACTACTATTTGGCAAACTTAACGTTATGCCATTAACATTAGAAGTAATAAGATTGTTTATACCTAGAGTAAATCCGGTATTCACTGTAATGCTGCCACTTTTGGTTTGTGTGCTATCAGATACATTTAATGGTGCTGATATGTTACAACCTGGAGCACCCGGACCAGCTTCACTAGATGGATCGCATGTTGGTTCTTGCCATACTGCCAAAACTGCAGATACTCCCGTATTCATGATGCACCAAAAACTAATCACTACTGCGATGGCATATTTTACTATAACAACTCTTGTAATCATGCACTATTACTATCTAGGTTATTGTAAAAACTTTAGGCTTTTACTAAATACACGATACTACCCACTATAAACACTGCTACTACCGCCCCGGCAAATGCCAAAGCAATAACACTAGATAAACTCATACCAACTTGATTATTAGCTAATATCTGTAAAGTTTTTCTCATAAAACGATAATAAATATTGATTTGCTATTAACTGGGAGTAGTATAGCATAATATTTTCAATATAGCCAGCTATCCTATAATGGAATGAGGGAACATTATTCTTTCCCAATGAGATGACACTTCTTGAATTTCTTCCCTGAGCCACACGGGCAAGGATCATTGCGACCAACTTTTTCATCGGAAAATTGCTTAGCTTTACTTACAGCTGGTTTAGCATCTGGCAACATATCTTTTTTGGCTCCTTGTAATTGCTGTTTCATTTGCGGTTGTTGTAGTTCACTAGGAGCCAGAGTATATACATCACCCATTTTGTAAATACTATACACTACTTGTTTTTGAATATTAGCAATTAATTCCGTAAACATACCATAAGCCTCACGCTTGTACTCCACTAATGGATCACGCTGGCCGTAGCCACGCAAACTAATACCATCACGCAAATATGCCATTTGATCTAAGTGTTCTATCCATAGTGTATCAATGGCTCGCAGATAAAACCCCTTCTCCACTTGATACACTACTTGCTCATCTCCCACTTGTTTAACCATGGCGTCATAACGCTGTTTTGCCAACACAATAAGATATTCCACAATTTTAGTACGATCGTGCGCATCTTGTAACTTATCATTACCGCCTTGTTCTAAAGCCATTAAATTTTTACGTAACGATTGTTCCACTGGAAAAATAGAATGCACTGTTTCATAAATCTCTTGAATGTTCCAACTAGATTCATTATCTACGTTGGTATGAAATGATACCGCTTGTTCAATTTCTGCTTCAACCAATTCCATAATAATACCGCGAATCTGCGCGGGTTCTGCCGTTAAAATTTCATTGCGTTTTTTATAAATAATCTCGCGATGCCGATTCATGACATCATCATACTTCACTAAGTGTTCTCGAATATCGAAATGATGACCCTCCACGCGTTTTTGCGCAGTTTCAATAGATCGACTAACAATTTTATTCTCAATTGGCATGTCTTCTGGCCATTTCAAAGCATTCATTAAACTCTTTACGCGATCCGTAGCAAAAATACGCATCAAATCATCTTCCATTGATACAAAAAATTGCGATAACCCGGGATCCCCCTGTCGACCAGACCGACCACGTAACTGATTATCAATCCGCCGCGCTTCATGACGCTCTGTACCTAAAACCACCAAGCCGCCAAGCGCACGCACCTCTTCTGCTTCTTTTGGATCTACTGGATTACCTCCTAAAATAATGTCCACACCTCGACCGGCCATATTAGTAGCAATTGTTACTGCTCCTTTTTTACCAGCTTGGGCAATAATTTCAGCTTCGCGTTCGTGCTGTTTAGCATTGAGTACTTGATGGGGAATACCGGCTTGATTAAGCAGGCTTGATAACAACTCATTTTTTTGAATCGAAATAGTACCCACTAACACTGGGTTACCTTTTTCATGATAGGCTTTAATTTTTTCAATCACAGCTGCAAATTTACCACGCTCGGTACGATAAATCGCATCCGGCAAATCTTTCCGCACCATCACGCGATGAGTTGGCACAATAATAACATCTAGTCTATAAATTTTATAAAATTCTTCAGCTTCAGTTTGAGCCGTGCCCGTCATACCTGCTAACTTGCCATATAATCGAAATAAATTTTGAAATGTAATGGTAGCTAAAGTACGAGATTCATGCTTAATTTTTAAATTTTCTTTTGCTTCAATAGCTTGATGTAGTCCTTCGCTGTAGCGACGACCAGCTAACATTCGGCCGGTAAATTCATCCACAATTACTACTTCTCCGTCTCCACCGTCTGACGAAGTAGGTTTTACAACATAATCACGATCTTTTTTAAATAAGGTATGCGCTTTTAAAGCTTGTTCAATGTGGTGCACAATGGTAACACCGCCTGCTTCATAAATATTTTTTAAACCTAGCCATTGCTCCATCTTAGTAATACCAGCCTCTGTTAACGTAGCCGCGCGCATTTTTTCATCGATATTGTAATCGGTATTTTCTTCTAATCGCCTTACCAATTGCGAAAAACGATAGTATTGATCCGTAGCTGCTTCAGCTTGACCAGAAATAATTAATGGTGTACGCGCCTCATCAATTAAAATACTGTCTACTTCATCCACAATGGCGTAATGCAATCCACGCTGACTACGTTGATCGGCGTCTTGTACCATATTGTCACGCAGATAATCAAAACCGAACTCATTATTAGTGCCGTACGTAATATCTGTTTTATAAGCTTCTGCTCTGGACACGGAGCG
>CAZZNZ010000078.1:0-4151 GCA_964655875.1 uncultured Gammaproteobacteria bacterium
GAGCAGTAGCGTGTGCTTGAGCTATCAACTCGCTAACAGCATGATCAATTTTTTGAGCGGTATTTTCTGAATAATCACGTTGTTCAGAAATTTCTCGACCTAAAAAGACCATTTCTTCGCGTTTACCAAAAGTACGTGGACCTAACTCGGTGCTCATACCATAATGCGTAATAATTTGTTGAGCGAGCTTAGTAGCTTTCTCTAAATCATTACTGGCACCTGTGGTCATTTCTTTAAACGTTAGTTCTTCGGCTACTCTACCACCCAACATTACTGCTAAATCAGCTAAAAATTCAGCTTTTGTATGAAGATGCTTGTCACGTTCCGGTAATTTAAGTGTAAAACCACCCATGCGCCCACGGGAAATAATAGAGATTTTATGTACTGGATCAGCCGCTTTGGAGAAATGAGCAACTAAAGCGTGGCCGCCTTCATGAAAAGCAGTAATGCGTTTTTCGTTTTCATCCATTACAGCCGATTTGCGTTCGGGCCCAAGCATTACTTTATCTAAGGCTTTCAAGCAGTGCGCCATAGTAATTACTTTTTGATTGGCTCGGGCAGCAAAAATAGCAGCTTCGTTAAGAACATTGGCTAAGTCTGCTCCAGAAAAACCAGGAGTACGTTGTGCCAATACAGCAATATCCACGGTTGAATCAAGTGGTTTTTTAACAGAATGTACAGCTAAGATAGCCCGACGTTCTTTAATGTCGGGTAAATCTAGTGTTACATGGCGATCAAATCGACCTGGTCGCAATAATGCTGGATCTAATACATCAGGACGATTTGTAGCGGCAATTACAATGACTTTAGTATCATTATCAAAGCCATCCATTTCCACTAAAATTTGGTTCAAAGTTTGTTCACGTTCATCATGTGATCCACCTAAACCAGCACCGCGTCTTCGGCCCACAGCATCAATTTCATCCACGAATACTATAGCAGGGGCCTGTTGTTTAGCCTTTTTGAATAAATCACGTACTCGTGAAGCACCAACACCAACGAACATTTCTACGAACTCAGAACCAGAAATATGAAAAAAAGGTACCTTAGCTTCTCCAGCTACAGCACGAGCTAGCAAGGTTTTACCAGTTCCAGGTGGGCCAATTAACAATACGCCGCGGGGTACTTTTGCGCCAAGCTCGGTATATTTACTGGGTTGACGGAGAAAATCTACTACTTCTTCTAGTTCGGTTTTAGCTTCTTCAGCACCGGCAATATCTTTAAAAGCCACTTGTGTTTTTTTCTTGGAGTTATCTTGATCGGGCATAGTTACTTTGCCAAACATCATGGCACGGTTGTTTACGCCCTGTACCTGACGTAACATAAAGAATAAAATTACTCCAATTACAATGATGCTTAAGATTGGTCCGCCGAAGACAGATAGCCAATAGGTAAATCCTGTATCGTTACCCACGCTAATATTCAGATTGCGAATTTGATCTGGTATTAAACCTTGTTGAGCGAGTAATTCAGTGAGTGGCTGAGTTGCCTCTTTGCGAGTAGTTACAGTACTATCATCATTCAATGTAGCGGTTAGATTTTGCTCACCTTTTATTGCTAAACTTTTTACTTCACCAGCTTGAATTTTTTGCACTAATTGGCTTAGCGATATTTCCTCAGGCTGTCTAAGTGGGTCGTTTAACAGACTAAATATTGCGCCAATCACCACTACAGCAATAACGATGTAGATAAATTGTCGAAATAGTTGTGGGCCGCGTGGTGATACAGAGTTAGCTTGTGCCATAGGAATTATAGTTTAGCGCCGCTAGTATTATCTGGAGAAACTGCTTCCACGGCTTTAGGTTTAGTCGGTTGTTCGTGCAATACTTTATAGGATAATCCTAGACGATGTTTATGCGGCTCAATAGAAATTACTTTAAAGGCATACGTGTTACCTACTTGTAACACCTCTAATGGGCTAGATAATTTACGATAAGAAATTTCAGAAATATGTACTAAACCGTGAATTTCATCATCTAATTCCACAAAGGCACCAAACGGATTAATCTTTAGCACTTTACCTTCACGCACGTCACCAATCTTATATTTTTCAGCTACGGTTTGCCAAGGATCTTTAATTAAGTTACGGATACTCAATGAAATTTTAGAGTTATCAATGCTAATAATTTCCGCTTTGATAGGGTCGCCCACTTTAATAAAATCTTTTGGGCTATCAATGCGTTGCCAGGCAATTTCAGAAATATGTACTAAGCCTTCCAAATTATCACCAAACTCAACGAAGGCTCCAAAATCTACCACCCCAGTTACTTTACCCTCTACTACGTCGCCTACTTTGTATTGGGAAATTTTTTCTTGTTGTTGGTCGGCTTTTGCTACTTTTTCAGATACAATCAATTTTTCATCTACTTCATTAACATCAATGACTTTTACTTTAAATAATTGGTTAATGTATTGATTAAGACGTTCCAAAATCTTGGTCTTGTTACCACCTTCAACGCGAGGATAATGTTCAACCGATAATTGTGATACAGGCAAAAAACCACCCACTCGACCAATGCGGACAATTAAACCGCCTTTGTTGGCATCAATAATCTGGGCATCTACTAATTCGCTCGATTCTTTTAATTTATGTAATACTTCCCAGGCTTTTTTGTGACCAGCTTGACGGAAAGATAACTCTACTTGGCCGTTTTCATTTTCTACTTCAAGTACATTGGCCGAAACAACGTCGCCTAATTTTAAATTAGAAAATTCGCCCGATTCATCAAATAATTCTGGGCCACGAACCACACCGGTCATAAAACCGTTGATGTCGACTAATACTTCATTTTTACCTAAACCAACTACTTTACCTTCAATGGTATCGGCTACTTTAGGAATAGGCAAATCACCTTGTTGGGCTAGCAAGGTAGACATTAAACTGTTAGCTGTTTGCACAGCGGAAGATGCTTTTGCGGTCATATATTATGATTTAAATAGTTAACCGCACCTGACCAGGTAACGGTCCCTCGCTAGGCTTTAATGGAGGGAAATTAAATAATTTTGAGCTTGGTGAGTATACGGCAAAGCTAGTCTTTTGGCAAGAGCTGTAAAACAGCTAAAATTTAACAAAAAACCCCGCCGCAGCGGGGTTTTGGTAAGTTCATGTTAAGCCGCTTGTTTCTTTTTATCTTGAGTTTTAGTTTGTAGTGCTAAAGCACGTAAATCCACAGTGTTAGGAAGCCTTTGACTTGGAACATTAGACACAGGGCGTCGTACTGGTTGTGGTTCCTCATCTAATTCTAATTCTTCAATTTCATCATTAGCTTCTACCATATTGGATTGAACAATAATTTCATCATCTGCATCGTTGGCTCGAAAAGATTCTCTTAAGTTTTGTCGACTATCTTCGGACATAGGAACAAATTCTTCCCTGGTAGACATTTCTAGTTCGTAGACTTGCATTTGTGGTAATAAATTATTCATTTCGGATTTATTACCCATTTGTTGAGCTCGCTCATAGGCATTTTTCAATTTATAGTATTGAACTGTTAAATCTAAGTTATCACGATTTTTTAAACGTTCTTCAGGTATTGTATCAGCTTCCTTGAAGAAAGTTTGCACTAATTCGGTTTGAGCTTGATCGTATTTTGGGTCATGTTGAATGTTAATTACAGGATCAGCAGCATCAACATCATACTCAATATTGAATAAACTAACTCGCTCCTTTAATTGTGACATTACATCTTTTACGTTACTGCCATCTGGTTCAATTGCTTTTTTATAATCTTCTAAGTCTTTCAAGGCAGTTTTAATTTGTTGTTCGCGGCTTTGCGCACCAGTGATTACTGCTTTCATGCGCTTTAGTAAAGTACTTAACCCTTTCTTTTCTACACTAATCACACCTAATTCTAAGTGTAATTTTTGTTTAATTTGTTCAATGGCTTGTTCAGCTGGATTACCTTCCATGGTCTCGGTTTTAGCTGGTTCACCATTGAAAAAAGTTTGTTCAGCTTGTGATCCATCAGTCCATTCTTTTTGCGCTGCAGGTTGAGATTCGCTAAAAAAATTAGCTTCAATTTCTTCTTGAGTCCGTGCTTTGCCGGTAATAGCATCAGCATTACCAAGCTCAACCTCCCTGCCAAATTTCTCAATCTCACTCGGAGCCATATAACCATTCGTGATATTTTCGGTTTTACCAGTTGATTTTT
>CAZZNZ010000079.1:0-4108 GCA_964655875.1 uncultured Gammaproteobacteria bacterium
TGCCCTTACTACACCATTGGTTGTAGAAAAAAAAATCGTTGTTAATTCTAATATAGGCGCAAAATATGGTTATGCGTACCCATTTTTTCTATGCTATTTAGCCTATGTCATGGTAATTTTTTTATATACCCAGATAAACAATTATAAAATTTCCCGTGCTACTAAGAAGACGCAGATAAAATTTCTTTTCTATGGAATGACTTTATTTGTTTTTTCAATTTTTATTACCAACATACTATTACCTGTATTAAAAATATATTATTACAATAAATTTGGTCCTATTTTTAGTTTATTTTTTATTATCTTCACCACCTACGCCATTCTTCGTTATCGCCTGTTCGACATTCAAATTCAAACACAAAAAATATTAAATGCCGTTATTCCGGTAGTGATGACTTTTTTAATTTCCATAACGTTAGGATTTTTCTTAATGACTAAAATTACTATATCTAAAACCTACGCCGGTATTGTGATTATTCTTGTTACAATTGCTGTATATAAAACCCTGGAGTTGATCATTGCCAAAACTAATGTTAACCACATTTTATTTAGAAAAACCTACTTGTTTCACCAAGAATTACAAGCCCTGGCTAAGCGTGCTTCGGCTATTACCGATTTAGACCAATTAATTAAAGCTATCAGCGCGGTATTTTCCAGCTATGGACAAATTCAACAATCAGCTTTTATTATTATCACTAATCCAGAGCATTACAATTATCAGATTTACAAAAATAATCACTTATCCTTACATAGCCTTCCCTGGCTGAATAGCACTGCCTTACCAGATTATTTTTATAACTATTTATTACATCTCCAAGAGCCTCTCCTCATTGATGAATTATATTATGCCCGCCCACACAATTTAACTGTGCAGCATTGGCATACCTTACAACAACAATTTGAACCCTTGCATGGTGGCGTATGCTTGCCATTAAAAGTATCACGCGATTTAGCGGGGTTTATTTTACTTGGAAACAAAAACCGCTCAGTAGCTTACACTATCGAAGATTTGAAAGTGTTTACTGCTATCACTACTCCACTAGCCGTGGCCATAACTAAATCTATTTTATTTATACAATATCGCGACAAAGTGAAGGAATTAAGTTTAGAAAAAAACAACTTGCAAAACAGTATAGTGGAGTTACGTAACATGAAAAATGAATTTTTAAATATTGTAGATCATCAATTTAACACGCCGTTAAGCGTAATTCGTGGCGCCTTCTCGATGATTCGAGATGGTGATGTGCCACTGACTGAGATTCAAGATTATGTGAAAGATATTGACCCTCGCATTGAAGAATTTCACCACATTGTGCAGGGCATGATTGAAGCGGCTCATTTTGAAGGAGGCACCGCTGATATGCGCTTTACACCAATTGCGTTGCCGGAATTATTAGAAGGCGTCATTAAAGAATTGAAGCCACGTTTTGATAAGCACCATATTGGTTTAAAGTTAAATATAGACCCCACTGTACAACGCATTACCAGTGATCCAGAAAAACTCAAATTTGCCTTTCGCCACTTATTAGAAAATACTATGTTTTTTGGAGCGGGTCATTCGGTAGAAATTCAACTAGTGCAGCCAAATGATCATGATATTATTATACACATTCGTGATTATGGCCGTGGTTTTAGCGCTGAAGAATCTAAACATATTGGGCAAAAATTTTATCGCGGCCATGATGTTAACGATTTTCATCCAAACGGTTCTGGCTTAGGAATTTATAACGTTAAAAAAATTATTAAAGCCTCGGGCGGAAAACTACATTTCAGTAGCTCAGGCCCGGGTAAAGGCAGCTTATTTACTGTTGTATTTCCACGTGGCGCAGAGTTTTTTAGAAAGATGAAATTAAAATAACTCCTGTCTCTAAGAGGAATTTATGAAGGTTATATGAATAAAGACCCTTTTAAGGAATTTAGAGGGGTAATTTCAAGTTGACCATTTTTACGCCATCACTTAGAATAGTGATTAGATAAGCTTATGATTCGTGTTTCCAATCTCACAAAAAAATTCAATACTACTACTGTTATCAACCAGGTTTCTTTTCAAGTAAATCGAGGGGAAATTTTAGGTTTTTTAGGTCCCAATGGTGCTGGTAAAACTACTACCATGCGCATTTTAACTGGTTTATTAGCCCCTACTAGCGGTAGTGTGCACATTAATGAACACGATGTACTAGATCAATCTTTAGTTATTCGTAAACATATTGGTTATTTACCAGAAAATAATCCCATTTATGAAAACTTAAGAGTTTATGAATATTTGGAATTCATTGCTCGCACCAAACAACTAGCCAATATTCAACACGCCGTTAAAGAAACATTACATGCTTGTAATTTACAGGAAAAATTAACAGCCTCAATTGGTGAATTATCTAAAGGTTATCGCCAACGCGTTGGTTTAGCCGCAGCGTTATTAGGCAATCCTAGTATATTGTTGCTCGATGAACCAACCTCTGGCTTAGATCCTAATCAGGCCGCCGAGATTCGTAAACTGATTCGCACTATTGGCCAAACTAAAACTGTTATTTTTTCTACTCATATTCTACAAGAAGTACAGGCTATTTGTGATCGAGCTTTAATTATTCATCAAGGTAAGATTGTTGCTCAAGGCACCGTACAAGAACTCATCCATCAATCTCAGGGCCAAAATCAAGTTCGTGCCATCATAGAAGGGCCTGAAACGGCTATTACTACCGCTTTGAAACAATTACCTAACGTACAAACAGTTTCCACCACATCTCCTCATGACTACATCATCACCACCACTGCCGCTCAAGATATTCGACGAGATGTCTTTAATGCTTGCGTACAGCATCATTGGGTATTATTAGAACTCCAGCAATCTGCTGTTAGCTTAGAAGATGTGTTTAGACAATTAACCACCAATTCCCATGCGTAGTTTTTTCTCAGTTTATCGTAAAGAATTCGTTAGTTATTTTAACTCATTGTTATCGTATATTTTTATTGTGGTGTTCTTGGTAATTTTATCTTGGCTATTTTGGCAAAACGTTTTCTTGGTTGGCCAAACTTCCATGCGTGATTTCTTTACTTTATTACCCTGGTTCTTCTTAATTCTCGTGCCGGCATTATCAATGCGCCTATGGAGTGAAGAGAATAAACAGGGCACTGTAGAAACATTGCTAACGTTGCCGGTTTCTGACATGCAGTTAGTTTTAGCAAAATTTTTAGCAGCAGCTAGCTTTATAGCGGTAGTGTTACTATGCTCGTTACCATTACCGCTTACCCTTAGCTGGCTAGGCAGTCTGGATTGGGGCCCCGTAATTGGCTCTTATCTTGGTGCTTGGTTGCTAGGTTGCGCCTATTTAGCCCTTGGACAATGGGTTTCTGGTTTAACCAAAAATCAGATTGTAGCTTACTTAATTACAGCCGCTGTTGCCTTTGTATTTTTACTCATTGGCCTACCTAGTATTGTATCGGGTAATGGCGTTATAGTAAAAATACTTTATACTTTGTCTACCCAAACCCACTTTCAAAACCTAGCTAAAGGGATAATTACGGTTCGTGATTTAGTATATTACTTATCATTCATTGGTACATTCTTGTATTTGAATATGTATACCTTGACTAAACGCCATTTCGCCTAATACCTATGACAAAACAACGCCGCTTTTCGCTACACTCTACCGGTCAAATAGTTTTAGTAATTATCATTATTGCTTTGATTAATTTTTTATTAGTGGATGTAAATTGGAAATTCGATCTCACTCAGGGTAAGCAATATACCTTATCAGAAATATCCCGCACCACCGTATCTAATTTACAAAACCCAATCACCTTTAAAGTGTATTTTTCTAAAGATGTTCCACAAAATTTACTGGCCTTAAAACAAGATACCCTAGATTTATTAGAAGAATATAAACAAGCTGGAGCTGGAAATGTTACCATTCAAATGGTTGATCCAAAATCTGATCCAATAGCTCAACAAGAAGTAAGTTCTTATGGCATCCCGGAAATTCAATACAATGTGGTGGGTAATGAAAAATTTGAAGTATCTACAGGCTATGCCGGATTAGCCATTGTACTTAGCGATGCTTATGAAGCTATTCCTGTAGTTTCAGATACGAACGGATTAGAATATCAAATT
>CAZZNZ010000080.1:0-3990 GCA_964655875.1 uncultured Gammaproteobacteria bacterium
AGTTTTGCGCATAAATAATAGGTGGTCTTAAAAACTTAACATAGGTATGTTATACTACATCCATATGAAAACAACAACCCATCAACAAAAATTACTCTACGGCATTTTAGCTGTAGTAGTCGTTATACTGGTAGCGCTTATTGGCTGGTTTATCTATTTACTAGCTAAGCCAATGGATTCCACTACCAATAATAATAATAGCATTCCAGTAAACAATGCCGCTACTAATAAAACTAAGAATAAGAATACTAATATAGCCAATGCCAACCGTAATTCAAAGAACAATAATAATGCTAATAATGCCAATAGTAATGCTAACACAAACACAAATAGTAATACCAATAGTAATGAAGCTGGATTGATAGAGCCAGATAGTAACAGTAATAATAACAGTAATACGAATAATTCTGTTGAAGCTCCCACTGGTCCAACGTATAGCTCTAGCAATACAGACGCTACTACGGAAACCTTGTATTTCTCTAAGAGCAGTGGTAGTTGTGGTGAAGTAGTGGCGGTGCAACGTAATTTTACACCCAATGATGATCCTTATGGTCAAATTATTTTAGATACCATGCACGGGCCAAACACAGATGAAGTTGGTGTGGTAGATGGTATTCCAAGTACAGTAAAATTAAAACAAGTACAATACACTAGCGAAGGATCAATAATTACCGTAAATGAAGCCTATAACGATTTATCAGACTGCGAACAAAAAACTGTTACAGCACAATTAGTATCCACCGCTAACGTGATGTTTGATGTTTCACCTCAAGCTGATGGTAAAGTGGTAGTAGGTGAAATAAGTACAGATAGTGCCAATACAAATGAATAAATACTACTTCTCATAGAATTTGTTAACAAAAAAAACAACCCTGAAAAGGGTTGTTTTTTTCCTAAGGAACTAGAGAATGGTATCTTTAGCAGCTTTGGCTACACGGAATTTCAGCACAGTTTTAGCTGGAATTTGAATTGTTTCACCTGTAGCTGGGTTACGACCAGAACGTGCCGCACGATGTTTCTTTTGTAATTTACCCAATCCTGGTAAGGTTACTTCACCATCATCCTTGGTATGTTTGTAGACAGCTTCTACTAAAACTTCCCAGAGAGTTGAAACTTCTTTCTTGCTCAAACCGGTTTTATCGGCTAACAGAGCAAGCAACTGGCTTTTGGTCATTGGTTTTGCCATAGCAAATTACGATTAAATTATTAATTATCACCTCAATTACTATACACTATTACTGGGTTTTTTGGAATATTTTGATTAATCTGGTGTGGAAAACTAAGAGGGGCGCTGTTCTAGGGTAACGATAACGGTAGTTTCTTCCCCTTTATGCAACAGCTTCAGCGTAATCGTTTCACCAATCTGTTTTTGGCCAACATACTTGGCTAAATCAGTCTCTCTATTCAGTTTTTTACCATCTACTTCCAAAATAATATCATTCTCCACAATACCAGCTTTATCTGCTGGTGAACTAGGTATTACCGCTAAATCTGTAGCCTGCTCACCTCTACTAACTAACACACCGTAATCCACCGATAATTGATTTCTTTTTTGAAATTCAGGAGTAATTTGCAAATAACGCACTCCTAAATATGGCCGCACAATCGTTCCTGTAGTCTTCACTGTTTCTACTACCGTTTTAATAAGATTAGCAGGTAAGGCAAACCCTAGATTTTGAGCCTCTATTGAACCAGCTACAGCTGTATTCATACCTATCACTTCTCCGTGTAAATTGAGCAGTGGGCCACCAGAATTTCCACGATTAATTGCCGCATCTGTTTGAATTACATTATCTAGTTGCTCAATCATTTGCCCCGTACCATCCCCCGCTTCAATTGAACGAGCTAGACCAGAAATAACTCCCACCGATACAGAATTCTTAAATTCTAATAACGGGTTACCTATAGCAATGGCCGTTTGCCCAACTTGCAACTGATCGGAATTGCCAAATGTAAGATAAGGTAAATTATTGGCTTCAATTTTTAAAACAGCAATATCATTACTAGGATCACGCGCCACTACTTTAGCTTCATATTTTTGCTCATCTTGTGTAAACACAGTATAATCAGCATCATCGTATTCCACTACATGTTTATTCGTTACTACATAGCCGTCGGTTGAAATAATAAATCCGGAACCACCCCCAATATCTTGTTTTTCAGTACCATTTTGACGATACTGCAGTCCACCAAAAGGATCATAACCAAACCAATCATTAAACGGTGAGTGGTTAGTATCAGGATCCATGTATGGCTCAATAATTGGCACATCTTTGCTAATAATAATTGATACTACTGCGGGATTAGCTTGATTAACTGTATCCACTACCATTTTCTCTTGATCGCTAGCTAAACTACTAATATCCGGAAGGGCTCTAGCACTATCGCTAACTGAAATAGTACGATGATTACTAACCCAATCAGCAATGAATTGTGGTTTAGCAACAGCAATCATTACTATACTACCCACTACTAATAAACTAACGAACACACTAGTAATTAAGCTAGCTATTACCGTTAATACGGTTTGTTTTGTAGTTGATGTCATATAGTTAATTTTACAATATCCGCTCAGCACAAATCAACTGGTGCGTTCATGAAAATTTCATACACTACCCTTATAAATACCAACTACATCTTATTTAGATGTAGTGTTACCGATAGTGGTGTTTGTATCAACTACATGACTCGTATTTACTTCCTTTGTACTGCTAGTGATATTTTTCTTTTTTACCATAAAATAGTAGAAAATAGCGGCCCAAAAACCAAATACTAGCATTAAAATTACCCACAATACTTTTTGATCAAAATTGCGCTTTACCAAATCAATAAACATCACTAACCAAAAGATAAAACCGGCTAAACCAATCAATCCACTAATAATAGCAAACATGATAAAACCAATTCCTAAAGCAACAGCAGCAGCATTAGAATCATCACGATCATAGCTATCACTATAATCATACTCGCCGTAATCATAATCTGAAGTAGAGGAGATAGCTAAAGTTGTAGTAGGGGCAACGACCGCTAAACTTACTACGCCTAGGCTAAGTAATAATTTACGCATACATCTAAATTTAATAATTAAAGGTTACTCTAACTATAGCAGTTTTTTGAGATAATCACAATATTTTCTCTTATAAGCAAAGAAACATGCCGTAACATGCCTCTTTATTAAAAAATATATCAATCTAATTAGTTTTTAAGCGAAATGCGCGAAAGCTCGGTTAGCTTCCGCCATGCGATGAACATCCTGTTTTTTCTTAATAGCCTCACCTTGTTCTTGTGCTGCATCCATTAGTTCTAAGGCTAGTTTTTCATGCATTGGCTTGCCTTTGCGACTACGAGCCGCGCCAATGATCCACCGTGAAGCCAAATTAAAACGACGCTCACCACGCACCTCAATCGGAACTTGATAATTAGCACCACCAATGCGACGAGCTTTCACTTCTACCAATGGAGATACGTTTCGCATTGCTTTATCAAAGACATCTAAGCCTTTTTGGCCTTCCATTTTCGTTTCAATATAATCAAACGCACCGTAGACTACTTTTTGAGCTACTGATTTTTTACCGTTATACATGATATAATTCATGAACTTTGCAACCATTGTACTATTATATACTGGGTCTGGTGCAATTGTTCGTTTAGGGGCTGGTTTTCCGCGCATAAATTATTTAGCTTGTTTAGGTTTCTTGACGCCATAAACTGAACGACCAACCTTGCGGTTCTCCACACCAGCCGTATCATACACACCACGCACAATGTGATAACGAACACCAGGAAGATCATGCACACGACCACCGCGAATTAAAACAATAGAATGCTCTTGTAAATTATGACCTTCTCCGGGAATATAAGCTGTAACTTCCATACCATTCGATAATCGAACACGTGCAATTTTCCGCAAAGCAGAGTTTGGTTTCTTAGGAGTGATTGTAGTCACTTTAGTACAAACTCCACGCTTAAACGCATTGCCTTTAGACATAC
>CAZZNZ010000081.1:0-3987 GCA_964655875.1 uncultured Gammaproteobacteria bacterium
TACGATAACTTGGGGTATCAGCAAAAATGGCAACTTGTTTCTCAGCTAAAGATTTAGCTAGCGGAGGTAGAAATTTTGTGATCATAGCTTGATCTATGACTAAACAATCCAAAGTATTACAAACCGTGCAACGACGAGTTTTAGCATTTTGAACGATTTGAATAGCTTGAGTAATGTGGGCAGTGCTTTCTATATAGGTGTGACACACACCAGCACCGGTTTCAATTACCGGAACTGTAGCATGTTCACGTACATAGTGAATTAAAGTGTTTCCACCGCGTGGAATCATCACATCAATATAATCACGAGCCTGTAATAATTGATCACTCAAATTACGATCACGTGGATCAATGCATTGTACGATGGCTGGATTAAGCAAATGAGTTTTTAGGGTTTGTCGAATGAGTTGTACTAAGAGAGTATTAGTATAATAGGCATCTTTACCACCTCGCAACACAACCGCATTACCAGTTTTAAGACATAAGCTAACTACTTCCGTCGTTACGTTGGGCCGTGCTTCATAGATTACGCCAATCACTCCAAAAGGCACACAGATACGCTCTACAGTAATACCCGATGGTCGTTGAGTGTGCTCTAATATTTTACCAATCGGGTCGGGTAGTTTGGTTATAGCAACAATGCTAGTACAGATTTGCTTAAGACGCTCAGTTGTGAGCGTTAGGCGATCTCGTAGAGGATAGTCTGGCGGTACGGCAGCTAAGTCTTGTTGGTTAGCTTTTAAAATTGTCGTTTGATTAGCCTGTAGTAATCTAGCTAAACTGATCAACACAGCATTTTTTTTGGTCGTAGATAATAATGCTAGAGAGCGACTGGCGGTGCGGGTGGCAGCGAGTTGTTTTTGTAAAGAAGCATTCATACGCTAAGTTGTTTAGCTCTATTATAGGCGGCTTGAACTGCTTGATTCCATGCCGTTTGCAATTCAGCTTGTGGTAAACTAGTTAAAGCCGCCGCTGTGGTCCCGCCTTTAGATGTGACTTGTTTACGTAGATCTGCAGGAGTAGGTGCAGAATAATATTCTGTCGTCGCGGGTTGTAATAACTGACTGGCACCTAACAGGGTTTGCGACACTAATGTTGTGGCTGCGATATTGTTAAACCCTAACTGTTTAGCCGCAGTAATTAATTGTTCAGCGAATAAAAATAGATAGGCTGGTCCCGATCCGCTTATGGCTGTCGCTTTATCAATCCAGTCATCGGATTCAACATAGAATTCTTGACCTAATTTTTTTAACCAGGTTTGTACTACTTGTTGATCTGTTTTAGTAACGGTAGAAGTAGTTGTCCAAACGCTCATACCCATGCCAAGCTTGGCAGGAGTATTGGGCATAATACGCACAATGCGATGACTGCCAGTAAGTGCTTGTAGTTGATGAGTGCTAATTCCGGCCATCACGGATATCACTAAGGCTTGCGGAGCCACTATCGGCATGGCATCTTGTGGTTTTACGGCTAGTACAATAATGTTAAACAAAGTAATGTCAAGCTTATTTAACTCAGTTGTTGTAACTTGATAAGTGTTGCTTAAATAAGCTCGACGCTCAGCGTTATGTTGAGCTACAGTAATATTTTTTGAATCAAATAGTTGTAGAGCGGCTTGCAAAAAAATCTCACCCATGGTGCCGGCACCAATGAGTAACACTTGGTCATTAAACATAAAGCAATTTTAATTGATTGGCATGAATGATGGGTTGGTTTAAATGACGTCCATCCTTTTGAGCTGCTCGTAACTGTCCAGCGCTATATTTTACTAGACCGCAGGCAATAATTTGGCCAGTTTCATTTTCTACACTAATGATGTCATCAATTCTAAACTGACCTTTAACATCTTTCACATCAACACTCAATAAGCTGTTACGCTCCTTGATGGCTTGTTCTGCGCTAGCATCTACTACCACAGAACCAAAATTATTGCGTGCTGACAAAAACCATCGAATTTTAGTTTGTTCGGATTGATTTGGTACAACTGGTGGTATAAATAAGGTTCCTGGTGGATCGACATCTGCCAGTAAAGGATATACTGAGATATTCATACCATTAGCAATGAGCGTTGGAATACCTGCATACCAGGCCAACCTGGCCGCTTCCACTTTGGCATGCATTCCTCCAATACCATTATCACTTACTTGATTGGAAATCAACTTTAGTAATACGTCTGGACTTTTTACGGTATCAAATTTCTGTGCAGTAGTATCCGAAAATGGATTTTTATCATATACACCATCTGTGTTAGTGAGTAAGATTAAGCGATTAGCATTTAAGGCAATTGCAATCACAGCCGCTAAACCATCATTACCACCAGAGGATAATTCTAAGGTAGTAATTACGTCGTTACCATTAATAATCGGTACAATATTTTCTTCCAGCATGTGCTTTAATACCGCGGTAGTATTATAATAGCGATTTAATTCTGAAAATGTGTTGCGCGTTAATAGCGCTTGACCCAAGGTAATATCTAAGGGGGAGAACACATTAATTAAGGCGTGCATTAAATAAGGTTGCCCCACAGCAGCATATAGTTGACGGCGAGCCATTTTGGTATATTTTGATTTCTCTTCAGAAGTGAGTTGCACATGTTGCTTTCCTGTGGTGCCTGCACCTGAACAAACAATAATAACTTCGTGTTGGTTATGTAGTTGTTTAATGGCTTGAGCGAGTTGTTTTAACCACTCTAAATCTAAATTGGTGCCACCATGGGTTAAAACATTTGTGCCTAACTTTAGAACTAAGCGTTGTTTCATGGTTGATCAAATCATATGGGTTTATGCCATTGCTGTCAACGCTAGCCCATGTTAGCATACACTACATGATATTTGCGCATGCTCCTCTGGGATATCTCACTGCTCGTTCCATCAAACAATGGTGGAATAGTCATCCTGCCTGGTTGTATTTTATCGGTGCATTAGGGGGAATATTTCCAGATATCGATCTATTCTATTTTTATGTGTTTAACGCTACACAAAATCATCGACAGTTTCCCACTCACAGTGTTTTACCCTACCTCATCTTATTTTGTATTAGCTTGTTTTTACGTAAAAAATGTATTGGCAAAATTGGTTTGGTATTTACGGTTGGAGCTTTTAGTCATTTGATGGCCGATAGTTTAATGGGGCGGTTAGTGTGGCTCTATCCTTTTTCTTTACAGTTGTATGGGTTAAGTTCTATTCCAGGGTACGCCAATAGTATTATGTTTAGTTACGGTTTAACTACCAATTATACTGCCGAATTAATAGTATTTATTATTACTGGCTATACGGTATTCAAAAAAAAGTTATGGTATGTGATGGTTAGCGGGATCATTTTTGTACCAGCGGTGTTTGGTTTAATTTGGTTAGATCAGCATACGTATAAAACGGATAGTGTGTTTGCTTATGATGATAGCGATCATGACGGCTTAACGAATGCCCAAGATGATGATATAGATGGTGATGGTAGGATAAATAGCTTTGATCAAAGCGGTGATGTTGATGCTGAATGGTTGAAGCTGATTAATGCTTACTATGATTTTACGAACGGCGGTTTTATTCAAATACCACTGCGTATGGGGTTTGTGAACGATCATATTTTAATTGAACGCCTATATACTAATATTGGCATACCATTTGCACCAGAATTAGCTGTAGATTATGAGCGAAGTCCATCGGGTTATGAATCTACGCCTAAAGATTATCGTTTTGTATCGAATGTGCATAATTGGCAAACTTGGCTGAAGCATACTCAGCGTTGGCTGCCAGCTGAAGCGTTAGCCCAGGCTCGGCCGTACGATATTATCTTTTTTCAGTCCGGACATGTAGCATTATTTTATTCAGAAAACGGTCAGGCTAAAGTAATAGATGTATCACCGCAGCAGCGGTTTACAGCTATTGTGGCGTTGCAAGAGGTTGTAGCTAGAGAAGGAGAGATTGTGTGCATAGGGCGTCTGCAGTAGTTCTAAAATGAGTAATAGTTTTATGACTTATCAACATGCTTG
>CAZZNZ010000082.1:0-3920 GCA_964655875.1 uncultured Gammaproteobacteria bacterium
CCACAACACAAATCATGATATATTTTTTCTAAAACGGCCGTTTCAGTAACATTTATACCTAATGGCACTACCAAACACTGAATTTTTGGCCTGAGTAGTAAAATAACTAAATAATCCGCTTCTCATAATCTCCTGTGCATTCATACTGCCTGTAGTATATTGCAACTCTTCTGGAATAACTGCTTGAATAAGTTTAGCCACAACCACGGTTTGTTTCATGTATAATCGTCCAAACCAAGAATAAATTGGCGCCGTGAACACAATAACTAAAACTTGATAATACTATAGTAACTTTAGTCAGCCCAGGGTTGCCATGTTAAACGAACTGGTTTGCGTAAATGTCGTAATACAATTGTGTCTCCATTCACACCTGACCGATAACGCTTGCCAAATACAGTTCTAAAACTTTTTTGTTTCACCAACTTTAGCGTATTGTTAGTATAATTAAACGCATATACTTTTATATTCACCATCCGACCACGTCGTACACTACTAACGATTTCAACGGTTTTTTTCTTTCCATCTAATTCGCCTAATTTTAATTTACGGCGATGCAACTGCTGTGATAAACGCTGTTTCATTACACTAACGCCACTATCCGCTCGATAAATATGCAATGACGTTCCTGAGCGATATTTAATGGAAAACACATAAGGTTTAGCAGACCGGTATAAGCGCGCTTTAACACCTCCTTTAGGAAAACTATGCCAGCATCGCACTACTTCGCCAGCTGAATTAGTCACTGTCACCAACCCGGACCGTTTACCATGCCCGGTGTATTTCTGTTTTGCCGTGGTGCCATTAACTTGATTCATGCTATCTACTGTTACACTAGTAATAGTGAAGCAATTAGGAATCGAATCCTGTATCTCTGGTGTGGGCTGTTTCGGCTGAGTGACAGGAACAATAGTAATAGTAAAACTATTACTCTGCGCTGAAGCATGATCAGGATCATAGGCATAGAACGTAATCGTCTCTGTATGATTTAATGCCGTTGGCACTAGAATATTTACGCTACCATCCAAATGAATCGTTACTATCACGCTACTATTACCCGTTACATTATAACGTAGTGGATCACCATCGGGATCAGAAAAGAAATGATTGAGATTCAATGTGGTAGTAGTACTAGTGGTAGCAATAACATTAGTAATTTCACCGCTAAACACTGGGGCATGGTTGATGTCTATCTTAGGTTCAGGGGTTGGCCCAGGTGTAGAGGAGGGTTCTGGTGTAGAATCTGGCTCTGGGGCTGGTTCAATACAAGCAGGAGGCTCATCGACTACCATGTTACAATTATCGTCAACTTCATTACATAATTCGGGAGCACCCGGATACGTTGCACTAATATAATCATCACAATCACTATGATCCATTACATAATAGCCTTCTGCAATACACGATACAGTTGGATCAGCCGTCATATCACCATAGTTATCGCTATCATAATCTGGGTAAGCTTCTACCTGGGGTAGGCCATCATCAATCTGATCATTACAATTATTGTCTGTCCCATCGCACAATTCAGGAGCTCCAGGATAAGTAGTATCTATGCTATCATCGCAATCCGTTGCGGGAGTTTTAGGTAGATCATAAATACCATTACCGTTATAATCATCTTGATCATGATCCGTATAAATATATCCCAAATAAACCTTTCCCGTACAAATATCAGAGCGGTGACCACAAGGTGCGCCTACCATAATAGCTGGGCGCTGCTGATTAGCATAATCACTATGTGAAGCCACCGTTAAACCAACTTGTTCCCAACTATCACCCATTAAACCAATAATGCTATCATCATTTAAACTAATAATAGATGTTTGGTTTAGATGATGGTTAAAGTTGCCGCCAAAAACAACATAGGCTGCCACTGGATAAATATCATTACTAGTGCCAGCATTGCCAGTGGCTGGCGCACCAATTAACACATCATCATAACCGTCATTATCTAAATCATTCGCCCCTGCAACACTATACCCAGCTTGCTGACCACTAGTTTCAGATGTTAATTGAATCTCGGCAGTATTTAACGAATAACTACCAGTAAAATCTGTTCTACCATACACAATATAAGCTCTGCCCGTATCGTTACTAACTCCTGGAGCGCCAATTACAAAATCACTAACATGATCCGCATTGATATCGCCAGCTGCGGCAACCGCAAATCCTGCTTGATCATCTGCTGTAATTCCTTGCCACTGAGCGGTAGCGTTACTGGCGCTACCATCATTGGAAGTTAAAATCCAGTCCATTAAATTTTGGCTACTCATTAAATACACCCGGCCAGCTTGTGCGCTGGTGCCCGGAGCACCTAATAATAGATCGGGTTTAGCATCTCCAGTTAAGTCTCCTATCGCTGTAAGAGCACTGCCCATTAAATCATTAGCTGCACCAGTAATGACTGTATCAGCAATGGTAACAACTGTAGTGCTACTAAGTGCTTCTAAAGTATTACTAGAAATAAGATAACTGACACCGGTATTACTCCAAGCACCAGGAGCTCCAATAATTAACTCTGAGCGACCATCACCGGTTAAATCACTTAAAATAGTAATGGCTAATCCCAGATGATCATTACTACTCTGACCAGTTATTTTAAGAATCGCATGATCATTTAAATTACGTGACACTAAATGACTACCACCAAACACTAGGTATACCGCCCCATTATTGGTTAGCCCGTTACTATCTTGCTCCGGTGCGCCGATGGCAAAATCGGCATAACCATCACCTGAAATATCTCCCAATGCTGCTACACTATAACCAGCTTGATCGCCAGGAGCTTCACCAGTAAATTGAATATTGGCATCTAAATTATTACTACCACTGCCTCCAAATATTAAATAAGCAGCTCCGAAATCCTCCGGTGCGCCAATCACCATGTCTACTTGATTATCACCATTCACATCACCTACTTCAGTTAGGCTACCGCCAATCTGGCTACTATCAGGTTCTGCTGAAAAAATATACGTACTACCGGTTGGTAAGATAGTAGAACCAAAATTAGTTTCTTGGCCAGGTAATAGATAAACTGAGCCCGTCGCCGAACTACTAACACTATAACTCGACCATAAAACAATGTCGGAATAACTATCATTATTGGTATGATACACTGGTGCCATAGCTAAACCAAGATTAGCAGATGCTCCGCCTAACCAAGTGGTCATACTGCCAGTGCCTAAGGTAATGGTTCCAGTAGCCTGGCTAGCACTGCCATAAATTAAATACACAGCCCCTAGATTATTATTACCGTACGATGGTGCACCAATTAATAAATCATTGTAGGAATCATGATTCACATCGCCCGCTGAAGTAGTTACCCAACCAGCATTATCAGCTAAGCCCTCTCCAATATACTTAGTATCAGCTGTAACTAGATTAACAGTACTAACTCCGCCATTCAACCGTGAACCGTAGAGTAGGTAAACTGCTCCTCGTTGAAAATCAAGATTAGCTGACACATTATTAATATAAAATGGTGCGCCCACTGCTACTTCAGCTCGATGGTCGCCATCCATATCCTCTACTAAAGCCACGCTATAACCTGAACGATCTCCACTATGTTCTCCTAACAATTGAAAATGCGCTACCGCTAATAAGGTTTGCTGTGTTGGCGAATCTGAAGCAATATCTTTACCAAGTACAACATAACTTATACCAGCCGTTCCGTCTTCATCACTCGGTGCACTAACCATGACATCTGGTTTGCCATCACCATCAACATCTTTACCGCCCGCTATAGCATATCCCGCATGATCATTAGAATTTACACCATCCCAACGTAATACATCTGACAAATAAGACACAGTTTGGTTAGATGAATGATATTGTTCTAGTACAGTTTGGGTAGTAAATGAGCTGCGACCATACACTAAAAATACCGAACCATGATAATTAGCATGTTGTGGTGCACCAAT
>CAZZNZ010000083.1:0-3843 GCA_964655875.1 uncultured Gammaproteobacteria bacterium
TAAATTCGTTTAATAACGATTGTTCCATACTATCCTATAATATACAAAAATGCCCAAAAATGAATTTAGGGGTGTCCCCCCAAGCTATAGGCCGAAGTACGGCCATTATGTGCCAGTAGGACACCCCTGATTGTTATTAAGCTAACCTTGTTTAACCTCATTCGATGGAACGAGATAGAGCAAAGGATTTCTGCTTAACAACAGAAGTGTGCTTTGTGTCTACGCTTGTTGGTGAGATAGACAATCCCGCTAAGCAGGATTTCTCTAGTACGTCGCTGCCCCTCGATTCCACCGAAGCAGAATATAATTGAGGGCTGGCGAAAAACTAAAATTTTATTTTTGTTTTTTCCAACAATTCCTACCAGAGAAAGAACTGATTCGTAGCGCTAGGCGCTCCAGGAATCAATTGTCTCTCTAGTAAGTTGCGATAAATTTTCTGTTAATGAACTATGTAGCTATTAGTATAGCAAAAAAAATTAATAGGGTCAATAACTTTGCTATTTTATATCTAAAATTAGAAATAAAATAACTAAAAAATGGATCATTAATAATCCATTTTATACACATTGCTATCCACAGTCTGTGGATAAGTGTCTATTCAAGCTGTTTTTTAATAATTTCTTCAACTTCTTTAGCTGCTTCAATTAATCTATCTTCTTCGTTAACTACCAAATAATCCCAATCGAGTAGGTGTTCTAGCTCTTTTTGAGCAGTAGCTAAGCGCTGTTTAATTACCTCCGGAGCATCAGTTTCACGATTAATTAATCGTTTCTCAAGATATTCATAAGAAGGAGGCATAATAAAAATCGTAACCGATTCTGGAATGATCTTTTTATACGCACGAGCTCCCTGAGGATCCACTTTCACTATTACTAGAGAATTTTTGGTTAATTGTTGTTCTACTTCCTCTTTAGTACAACCATAAAAGTTACCATAAACCTCTGCCCATTCGATCATTTTTCCGGATTGCACAGCCATTTGAAACTGTTCTCGATTCACAAAATAATAGGGTTGGCCTTCCTGCTCAGTAGAACGCATTAATCGAGTAGACGTAGTAATTACCTGTCCGAACACTAAACCAAGCTCTTTCACAGCATTAATAACCGAGTCTTTACCGGCTCCCGATGGCCCTGTAACAACAATTAATTTACCTTTAGCCATTTATTTATCTAGTAACGCTTTACGAGATAAAGCAATCTTTCCAGTTACACGATCTACTTCCATCACCTGCACTTTAACCATATCGCCCTCTTTTACTACATCGGTCACTTTTTCTACACGATAATGGTCTAGCTGGGAAATATGAATCATTCCATCTTGATTTGCAGTTAAGGATACAATTGCGCCAATTTGTTTATTAGGATTCATACGATCTGCAATAATTTTAACTACTTCACCAGTATAAATTTCACCGACGGCTACTTTTTTTACAATACCTTGTACTAACTCAACGGCTTTAGTCATTGCAGCCATATCGGTGGCCGTAATAAATACCTTACCATCCTCTTCAATATCAATACTCACACCAGTAGCGTCAATAATTTTATTGATCGTTTTACCACCTGGGCCAATCAACTCACCAATTTGTTCGGGATCAATTTGCATAATCTTAATGCGTGGAGCAAATGGTGATAATTCAGCTCGTGGCTGCGGAATGCATTTCGTCATTTGTTCTAAGAGATACATCCGAGCAGTCTTAGCTTTAGTAAATGTTTCTTTTACCATTTCCATGGTTAAGCCATCAAACTTAATATCCAACTGAATAGCGGTAATACCTTCGGTTGTGCCGGCCACTTTAAAATCCATTGAATATTCATGATCTTCCACATCTTGTACATCAGTTAATATGCGATAATTGGCTTTAGACATTGGTTGTTGGAAAGCAATGCCTAGAGCAATGCCAGCTACAGGACGTTTAATCGGCACACCGGCATCCATTAAAGCTAATGATGAACCACAAATGGATCCTTGAGATGATGAACCGTTAGAAGACATTACCTCTGAAACAACGCGCATGGTATAAGGAAACTGGTCTTTGGATGGCAATACAGCTAACAAAGCTTTCTCCGCTAATGCTCCGTGACCAATCTCACGACGACCCGGACCGCGCGCTGGCTTGGCTTCACCTACGGAAAAAGGTGGAAAGTTATAATGGTGAAAATAACGGCGTTTCTCATCTAACCGCATAGTGTCTAAGATTTGTTCGTTGCTAGGCGAGCTGAGCGTAGCAATAGATAACACCTGTGTGTCACCACGCATAAACATGCCCGAACCATGCACTCGTGGCACTAAAGCCACATCAACACTAATGGGCCGAATTTCATCTAATCCTCGATCGTCTACCCGTTTACTTTCTTTAAAAATACGATCAATCATGGCTGCTTGAAATAAAGATTCAAATTTTATACCAGCAAACTTGCGACTGATAGTATCATCGACTAAAAATTGATCTAACAAGGCTTTATTCACCTCATGAAATCGTTTAGCACGTTCTCGCTTATTCCCTTTACCAAATAATTTAGCTTGCTCTAATTGAAAATGCGCTTCAGCTTTAGCTTCCGCAGCAGTTTTAATAGCTTGTTCTTCACTAGATAATTCGGGAATCACTGTCATGATTTTTTCTTCGCCAATATCTGTTTGAATGCGTTGTAGTAATGTAATGACTGGTTCTAATTGTTTCAAACCAAATTCAATGGCTTGTAAAGCTAGGGCGTCTGGCGCCTCCCGGCCATCAGCTTCTAACATAACAGTTTCCATATTGCGGCCAGATACAAATACATTAATATCAGACTGCTCTAAGGCTTCCACAGCTGGATTAAGTTGAAATTCACCATTTTTAGCCGCTACTACACAGCCAGCTAACGGACCATTCCAAGGAATTCTAGATACCATTAAAGCTGCTGCTGTGCCCACCAACCCAGCTACATCGGGATCATTTTTTGGATCATAAGCCAACACCGTAATCATCACCTGAATATCATTGCGAATTGATTCATCAAATAACGGACGGACGGAACGATCGATAATACGTCCAGACAATACTGAATCATCGGATGGCCGCCCTTCACGTTTAATAAACCGTGATCCAGAAATTTTTCCAGCAGCATACATATTCTCTTTATACTCTACCATTAGAGGAAAATAACCAATCCCTTCTCGAACCGTATCAGACATCACCACAGTTACTAACACCATGGTATCCCCATAGCGTACAGTACAAGCAGCGTCGGTTTGGTTGGCAAATCGATTAAATTCAATCACCAAAGGACGGTTGCCCCAAACAATTTCATAACGTTTAATATCAGTCATAAATATAAGTCTAAAATTAGCCTTATCTTCAGACTGCAGATTCTCTCAAGAGAACCTATGTGTCCGCAGATAAGGCTAAACACATTAATTAGATGCTATCTTTTAATTTTAAAGATTTAATAATAGCTTCATAGCCAGAGCGGTTATCTTTCTTTAGGTAGCGCATCAAGCGACGGCGCTGACCCACTTTTTTCAACAAACCACGGCGCGATGACACATCTTTTTTGTGTACCTGTAAATGTGAAGTTAAATCGTTGATTTCGTAAGTTAATAGCGCAATCTGCACTTGCGGAGAACCAGTATCATCTGCTTTAATGGCGTACTTTTTAATAATTTTATCTTTCTGTTCTTTCGTAATCATACGATTTTTCCTTATTATTAGCGATAACCGAGACAAACGCCCTAAGCCGTAAGCCAAGTTAACGACCTCTATTTAGATGGATCTGATTCTAACAAAATACAGTATTCGCGTCAACTGGATTTGCGATAATAACCCGAAATTAATACTGTGTCTTTCAATTCTGCTAAATCCAC
>CAZZNZ010000084.1:0-3808 GCA_964655875.1 uncultured Gammaproteobacteria bacterium
CTGAACATGCGGATTTGTTAGAGAAAGTAGCTAAAGAATTGATTGCCAAAGAAACGTTGGAACGCACTGAATTCGAAACCTTAATGGGCGGTCCTAAACAAAATTCTTAAAACCCGGTACAATAGTACTATGAAATTGTATCAACAGCTTTTGTTACAAAGCTGGGAAACTACTATGCGTCATCCCAGCCGATGGGTATTCGGATTATTTTCAGCCTTGTTGGTTGGTAATGGCGGTGAAATTGATCGCTATTTACGTTATACTGACGCTCTCGGTCAAAAACAGGGTTGGATGAATGTGGTGTTTTGGTCGCAACAATCTTGGTTTCAAGGGCTAAAATATTTTGTTTCTAGTGTTCATGCTTATGTATTGTTTAGTGTTGTTATCATTGCTTTCATTTTTCTACTTTACGTAGTAACGGTAGCGCAAGGTAGTTTAATTGCTAGCACCAGCGTATCTACCAAACAATCTACTACTTTTGCTAACCTGTTCAACTTGGGTCAACGTCATGCACTGCCATTATTCATGCTCAATATTTGTAGCTACATCGTTTTAGTATTAGTGTTGCTAGTCTGTAGCCAATTACCCTTTATTGCGGCTACTGTGGTACTATTGCCTAGTGTGCTATGCATATCCTGGATTACAAAATATGCAGCCAATGTGATTGTGATTCATAACGTACATCTAGGTAAAGCTATCCGAAGTGGATTAACAATGTTGGCGCATCAATTCATTCCTACCTTAGTGATGTCATTAGTCGTATTCGGAGTGGCAATTATCATTAATCTACTCATTGTCATTAGTATTAGCATAATGGTCGCTCCGTTCTATAGCAGTATTGTAAATCAACTTTACACCGTTAATACAATCGGTATAATCATCTATACCGTTGCTATGATTGGATTTGGTGCCATCCTATCAACCTGGCAATGGACTACTTGGACATTATTGTTCAAACAATTCTCACACAAAGCGTATCCTTACCGCTCCCATAGCTCAGGGGTTAGAGCACAGCCCTTATAAGGCTGGGGTCGATGGTTCGATCCCATCTGGGAGCACCACGGACAATTAGCTCAGCTGGTTAGAGCGCCACATTGACATTGTGGAGGTCGCAGGTTCGAGTCCCGCATTGTCCACCACCCTAAAAATATGTTATTGTAAAAAATATGATCAAAACCTATTACAAGTTTCCTCGTTTACAAAAATCGTTTTTAAAGTTATCTAAAATTCAACGTAAAAAAATTGCCAGGGTACGTGGTGAAATTATTCATCCGCACGATGTCCATCAACACGGTGGAACTATCTCTTGGCGTATTTTTCGTGTCATCTCAGAATTAGTTGATGGTTATGAATTTTTATCTGGCTTGGAACGTGAAATTACTATTTTCGGTTCAGCGCGTACTAGCCCAGACTCACGGTATTATAAAGAAGGTGAAAAACTTGGTCGGATGTTAGCCAGTGAAAATTATACCGTAATTACCGGTGGTGGCCCCGGCGTAATGGAAGCCGTTAACAAAGGTGCTGCTGAGAATGGTGGTCGCTCACTTGGTTTAAATATTGAGTTACCGCACGAACAACGCGTGAATCCGTATGTCAAAAAAGGCTTAGGTTTTCACTTCTTTTTTACTCGTAAAATCATGCTTAGCTCCCCTTCTCAAGCTTTTGTTGTTTTCCCTGGTGGTTTTGGCACCCTAGATGAATTTTTTGAAGTACTTACCTTAATGCAAACCGGAAAAATGCCGCGTGTACCAATTATCTTAATGGGCAAAGAATTCTGGGATAAAATAGATAGTTTCTGTAAAGAAGAAATGTTGACTAAACATCAGGCTATTGATAAAGCTGATTTAAATCATTATACGAGTGTAGATTCAGCCGAAGCGGCTATGAAAATCATTCGTAAAACCAAGCCGAGTGATTACCTCTCCTCAAATTAAAATCGTCACAGAACAACCGGATTATCTCATTATCAATAAGCCGGCTGGAATCATTGTTCATCAAGGTGATATCCCAATATCCGAACCAACCTTGGCGGGTTTACTGCTGAAACAATATCCCGAATTGAACATTGTCGGTGAAGATCCACTACGTCCTGGTATTGTTCACCGCTTAGATAAGGATGTATCCGGGGTAATGATTATCGCCAGAACACAAGATATGTTTGAATATTTGAAACAACAATTTCAAGCACACTTAATTTACAAAGAGTATACAGCTATTGTTCATGGTACATTTACTCAGCCCGATGGTAGTATCACTTTTTCAATTCACCGCTCTAGCCGCGACGGCACTAAAATGGCTGCTCGACCCGATAATACCGGACGTACTGCTCATACCGATTACACAGTATTACAACAATATCAACGCTATGCCTTAGTATCGCTTGTTATTCATACTGGCCGCACCCATCAAATTCGGGTACATCTCAATGCTATTGGCCACTCCATTATTGGCGATGCCGTATATCGCTCAAAGAAACTTAAAACCCGTCTTAATCCGGGACGAATTTTTTTACATGCAACCACATTAAAATTTACCCTGCCTAATGGCAAGAGTGTAGGCTATACTACTCCACTACCGCAAATGATGCAGGATTTTTTAAAGCACATTGATAAAACTACGTGCTCTATTTAATCACTAAGCTTGAATACTTGGCCGTTTGAAAATCTGGCGTTTGTACAGTTACTTCTAGTGCTTGATTACGTGGTAAAGCTGAGTTATTCGTAATTAGAGCTGAAACTAAATCCACTTGAATTGTATTACTATCCACAATTCGAACGGCTTGTGTTGGCACTTGCCAGTTATTAATGGATACAAAACTACCATATGCAAAATGATCCCCTCGAATAGTTACCATTCCACCCTGCAAATAAGAAATAGTTGGTGTAACTGAGGTAACCGCTGGAATAGCACCTTGCAAGATTAAACGTGATTGTGCCACATTGCTAGAAATTGCTTCCAAGGGTTGCCCGTCCGTAACGCCAGTTCTACCAGTACGCTTATTACGCACCATGATTGTATATGCACCAGGACTCAAATCGCCTATTGAAAGTTCTGCTACTAAAGTTTGTGGATTGATATATTGTACAGATTTTGCGGATAGTAAGTTTTTTAATAATACCTCCTCTTGATCTTGTTCAAAATTTTCACCATAAATTGTCACTTTAATCGTTGCATTTTTGCGCTGATCCACAGCAAAGGTATTCTGTAACAACGTAATACGATACGCAAATGGATCGGCCGTGGTAGTAAAAGCGTTCAAATATTGTTCAAAATCAGGCACGTTACTAGGCACGTTAATCTCTTGAAAACGCGCTAATAAATTTTGCCGGATAGAATACGTATTAAGCTGATTACCATTGCGTTGCAGTGTGGTACGTAACACACTATCATCTTCCACTATACCATCCAACTGCAAATCTAAACTCAATTTAGACAACAATTCAGAAAGTTCAGCAACAGATTGATTGCCTTGGGTCAACACCGATGCGGCTAATAATATACCGTTGTCGTTACCTGGCTGACTAATATTTAGCTGCTCAAAATTTGTGTTATCTGCAATGGTAATATTAAATAAATTCAACACTTCCTGTTCGGCTTGAAGCTTGGCATGATTGAAAGGTTGCCGATCATTAGCTACCAAATAGCGCAATCGTTGTGCTGTTAATGTAGTTAACACATTTACATTTACTATGCTGGCTTTGTCCACGAAAGCAATAGAATGTAAAGTTAAAGGCGCAGCTGATAACTTTCCGCTTACTTCATCATAATAAAATCCTTGAGCAGTTACTTCAATGTAATCTGCTTTAAT
>CAZZNZ010000085.1:0-3805 GCA_964655875.1 uncultured Gammaproteobacteria bacterium
GGTATGATCTGTTATCAATCTATTAGCGGAGATACTACTACTTACAGTTGTCCTATTGCTGGCACTGGTTGTGTGAAAGAATTAACGCAGTGTGTGAACTTAGTAAAAAATAATACTGCTGAAGTGGTTCGAATTGTTAATAGCGCAGATGAAGTGTATCCTGACTGTAATGGTGGGCAAGAGTATACCTGCCAATCTGTGCCGGTAGCATGTATTGGCAATGCTAATTACGAAGCTCAAATGAGCCAAGAATTTAGTGGTGGTTATCACGCTCGAGTAGCCAATTGGGCGCCGCCAGCTTTAGCACAAACCGATGCAAAAGAGAAAGATCGTCACAGTGGTTTTGTATCCAAATTTACGGCTTCACCATTAATGAAAAATATTCATGTGAGTGAAATTGAAACGGTCGAATATCATACCGGATCAGCTGGTGATGGAGTTGATTTGGAGGACAATGTTTCAGGCAATGATAATACCAATAGCTTGGAAGATGACGAATATTTTTATTGGGGACAAAATGATGGTGCTCAACGACCAAATAATGCATCTTTCTTATCTTCAGATTATTATCGCTTGTACGATCATCCGAAAGATACGCTGTACAATAATTCTAGTACGTCGAGCATGAATAATGCGGGTGATTTTAAGGGCAATTTTGGAAATATTTGGTTATCCGATTTAGAGCATGGCAGTATTACTTATAACGATACGAGCAATAATGCTAGCAGTAGTAATAAAGTTGATCCCACCAAAAACTTTTGTTATGCCTACAATACTAATGCCAGTGGTGATAAAAGCGATGCCAATGGAGTTGGTTGTGGTGTTTGGGGATTATATGATAATAAAAATTATGACCAAGCATATTATCAAACTCATGCCAATAATCCCGTGGCTGGTAAAAATGGATATGATCTAGTGTATACTTGGGCCTGGAGTAATTTTAATACCGAATTGTCTGAGTGTCGTGAAAATGGGGACGGAGACCCTAATTACTACATGGAATCCTTGATTGGCACGCCTTCAGCCTGGTTATCTTCGCCTTGTATTGAGCCAGCGGTGAAATGTGTGATGGGCACTAAGGGGTGTACCTCTGGTCAGAATTCTGGTAGTCAAAATCCATGGGATCATATTCAGAATAATCTAAATGATATCAAGAGTAATAGTTGGGAGAGAATTCAACCTGATGATTGGGAAGCTTGGAAACCAAATCAAACTACCGGGTATAATGATTTTGATATAGAATGTAGCAATATGATGAGTTTATGGGTAGATTTTAATGATCAAGGGTATATCCAAAATATTTATCATTTCTATTATTATGACGCTGAAGATACGGATGATGCTGATGCCGGAGTGCAGCCGAGCTATGCTGGTAATATGTATGTAAACTTGTATCTGCGGGAAAGTTGCGCCCTAATTGCTAATACTGTACCCAGTGATGGCAAACATGTTGGTTGGAGCGATCGATTAGCAGGTGCTTTTTATAGCGTTGTTGGTACGCAAAATGTGCTTAATACTACAAATAAGCCCTTTGGATCCATTAGCCCTCAGCCCGGTGGCGGTACGCCAGTGTCTTGGGATAGTTTCTTAACAGTTGATGAAGCTAATGTTGATAATCAGTATCAATATAATACATTTGGTACTCAACCGCAGATTGTATATAATCTTGCCGAAGATTCTACTGCAAGCAGTGGCGTTGTTACGGCTGGTTACCCAGTAAGTTGTGTGGGCAACTGCGCTAAACGATATTGTGTGGGGAATTCGGAAAAAATTGGAGAGCAATGCAGCGCAGACGCGGACTGTGTTACACCAGACACAACCAATCAGGGCAGTAGTGTGATAGGAAAATGCATGGGCGTTGGAAATAGTGATATTAGCGCAAAGGCTTATACAACAAAATCCAAGAGTTATTCAGCACAAGTAACGGCCGCCGCTGCGGTGGGCCGAGATTATTTAAAACATGTTTTTGCCAATGTTGGTAGTAATTTCTATAAATTTAATCCAGCGGCTGGAGATGGTAAGACAAGTTTTAGCCAAACAGGAGACATTTATTTTGAAGATGCCACTCGATACTGGAATAAGCCAGTAGATAATGCCAATGCTAATGTGTTTGCGAATATGCAACATTGCAAAGATAATACTCGGCCAAATACAGATAAAGATGTGGGTACAGATACGGAATATTGCGGCACATATCCTTTAGTGAAGGAGTTTGGCGTTAATGGTGTTACTTCAGAATTAATTGATGGACAATATTATTATCGTATTAAATCAAATAACCGTAATTTAGAATTAACATTTACTATCGATGTGGATGATAATCAAGAGCCATTAAACACGGTGTATGTAGATTTTGGTGATGGTTCAACCCCCGAAGCATTTATTTGGGGCAAAAAATCTGATACCTTCACCTTTTCTCATAGCTATCAATGCGATGCTAAACATCTGCAAGGCAACCATTGTGTTTATACTCCCAAGATCACATCGGTAGATAATTGGGGCTGGTGCTCTGGAGCAATGAAAGGAGTAGCAACTGATCGTACTAGCTCTACTCAAAATCGATATCTTAGCACTACAGGTAGTGATACCTATGTAGATTTGATTACGGAATGTAATTCTTACGATACGCTCACGCCGAGTATCTGGATAGATTATCAATAACACACATGCTATAATAAATTATGATGCATAAATTTCGTTATTATGGCGGTTGGGCAGCACTACTAGTGCTAGCTGTGTTTGTACCAGCGCATTTTGTTCATGCTGGGGATTTTTATGATGAATTACTCAAGTTTATCTCCTGGATTTCCTATTTTATTTTTGTAAAATTCATGGGCTGGATTGTAAGCAATGTGATGCTATTGCTACCTTGGGCGGCCAACTTAAAAGGGTTTACTACATTATCGGTGGTAAAAGAAGCTTGGACCATTGTGCGTGATTTATCCAACATGTTTTTTATTGTTATTATGTTGGTAATTGCATTTGGTACTATTTTTCAACAAGAAGCGTATTCTTGGAAAAAATTATTACCAAAAATGATTTTGGCTGCTATTTTAGTAAACTACTCTCGGGCTATTTGCGGAGTAATCGTAGATGCGGCTCAGGTAGTTACGATCACTTTTGCTAATGCCATTTCCGAGGCAGTTAATGCTGGCTTAGTACAAGCTTTCCATCTAGATACGTTGCTGGATTTTAAACGTAATAATATTACAGTTGATTCTCAAGCCGCACAATATCTCAGTAATGTATCAGAGCAAACATTAGCAGGAACTGTTGCCGTGGGTATAATGTTATCGGTAATGGTGTTTGTGTTGATGGTTTATGTTGTTGTATTGGTAGCCCGATTAGCCTTCATTTGGTTTTTAACCATTTTATCCCCGTTGGCTTTCACTTGTATGGTGTTGCCAGCTACCGATAAATATTATAAACAATGGTGGGATATGTTTACTCGCTATGTTACAGTTGGCCCAATGATTTTATTTTTCTTATGGTTATCGTTGTTTGTGTCCGCTAAAACTGTTGGTATTGATGAAGCCGCTATTACTCAGCAACAGGGCGCTTATACGGTACCTGCCTACCAAATTACACGCACTGCTGGTCCGTGGTGGCAAACTTCACCATGGCTAGCTATTGTGGCTACGCCGGTACAAGCGGCTGATAGAACTATTGTCGACGAAGTTTCTACAGTATCGTTATATGATAAACCCAGTGATGCGGAAAGTGGAGCTCTACAACCTTCATTAATGGCAGGGTTTGTGATTTCCACCATGATGTTATTGGCTGGGTTAAAGATTGCTCAGGATAG